>NZ_KV823706.1:0-2803 GCF_001815995.1 Dietzia sp. HMSC21D01
CGGTCCACACCGCGCGGGGCGCCGCGCCCCGCCGCGAGTCGGACCCGGTCGCCCGGGGCCGCCAGGTCGCGAGCTCGACGCCGTTCGGCAGGATGTCGGCCCCCTGCGGCACCCGCCAGGTTCCGAGGACGGATCGGCTCACGGCGAGCACGTGGCCGGTGGCCTCACCGAGCTGGTCGAACGCCTCCTGCATGGGCTCGAGCCGCGGGCAGTGCAGCGTGGTGATCATGGGCGTGCCCATCTCGGCGGCGCGTACGAGCGGGACGTGGCTGAGACTGTGGTTGAGCACCACGTCGTAGCCGGCCACGGCGACGTGGTCCATGAGTCGTTCGAACTCGACGGAGTCCGCCTCGTAGCCGCCGGGCGGGTAGTAGCTGTCGCCGCGGCCGGCCGCGGTGGCCATGGCGGTGAACTCGAACCGCGGGTTGTGCCCATCGCTGCCGGTGGCCGCGTACAGGGTCACCCGGTGACCGCGGGCGCGCAGGGCCAGGACCTCCTTGGCCACGACCACTTCGAGCCCACCGGCGTACGGCTCCCGTATGGGGAACCGGGACGGCCCGATCACGGCGATGTCCAGACGCTGCTCGCTACGGTCGTCCACAGCCCCCCTCGTCCTCTCGTGGCACCCGACCGGTCCGGGCGCTGCCAGAACATTGAATAGTGTCCTGTCGGGGGCCCCCGCGCCACCGCTGCGGCACCGGCGCGTCACCCCCGTCGCGCCATCCGACCGTCACCATCCGCCGATGATCCGCTCGAGCCGCACACCGTCGCCGTCGCCTCCCAGGCTGCGGACCCCGACGCCCGCCGCGGCGATCGATCGCGCCGCGGGAGGACGCTCGCCCCACTCCTGCTCTCGCGCCAAAGCCCGGGAGCTGCGAATGTTCGCGAGGGTGCGCCCCTCGTCGTCGTCCAGGGTCACGCTCCCCTCGGGTGGGCACAGGGCGCGCAGCCGCCGCGCGTCGAGCGCCCCGAGCGCGCAGGGACGGTGGATGTCGACTAGGACGGGGGGACGACGACGAGGACCCGCCCCAAGCGTTCCCGGTCCCCACCACGGGCTGCGCGGGCGGAGGTCCACGCGTGGGTCGTCGGCGAAGAGCTCGGCGATCACGGCGGCGTCGGGGGTGGCCGGGTCGACGGTCACCGCGACATCGCCCCAGGTGAGCAGGGATGCGCAGGTGGCGGCGGCCGTGCCGGTCCCGCCGAACGCCGGGTCGGCGGCGCGGACGTGGACGGCGATCGAGGGCACCGCGTAGATCCCGCCGGCCGGCCGGGTGAGCGTCGACGCGATGAGCGGGGCCAGGCGTGCGGTCTCGGCGTTCTTCTGGGCGAGGTGGTCGGCGGCCTCCCGATCCCCGTCCGCGCCGGCGCGGCCGAACCAGTCGGGGCCGTCGTGCCAGGCCACGGCGTCGGAGACGTACAGCAGGCGGCCGCCGGCCTGTTCGCAGCGCCAGGCGAGGTCCCAGTCCTCGCCGCCGTAGCCGACGATGTCCGGATCGAAGCCGCCGGCCAGGTCGTAGAGGCGGCGGTGCAGACCGCACACGGCGGACAGCACGCCGCGCCACAGGTCCTCGCCCCGGGTGAGGTTCGCGGTCTCGGCGTAGTAGCCGGCCGGCCACTCGGGGTCCGGCAGGATCTCGGCGGGCTCTACTACAGTTGCGCGGTCCGGGAAGCGCCCGTACCGACGACGCCCCACCACCAGCAGGTCGGGTCGGCCCTCCAGCGCCTCGCACATCGCGGCGACGTAACCGGGCCCGGGGACCGTGTCCCCGTCGAGGAAGAGCAGGAGCTCACCGTCGCCGGCCTCCGCACCCAGGTGGCGTGCGGCGGAGGCACGGAAACCGCGATCGTCCTGCCGCACGACGGTGACGTCGGGCGGGACCGTCGGCGGGGTGGGCGAGCCGTCGTCGGCGACGATCACCCGCAGCGTGCCCCGGTGGTCGAGTCCGGTCTGGCCGCGGAGGGCGGCGAGGATCCGGTCGAGCATGCGCTGGTCGCGGTAGTACGGGATGACCACGTCGATGCCACCGCGCACGGAGGTACTCGGGGTCATGCGGGCCCCCCGGTTCCCGCCGGCCACTGCGCCCACGCCGTGCGGTACGCGCGTCCGAGTTCCTCGATCCCCGGCGGCGGGGGCGGGATGCGTGTGGGCGAGGGATCGTCGAGCAGTCGCCGAAGGTCGCCGGCGAGGTCGGTGCCGTCAGTGATGAGCAGGGAGCCGGGGCGGTCGTGTTCCATCTCGCGGATGTAGTCCGAGTCCCAGACCAGGGGGCGCCGGCCGGCCGCGGCCCACGTGCCGAGCGACCCGGACGCCGACACGTTGCGGAACAGGGCGACGGGCACCGTCACCTCGCCGAGCACGCGGGCGAGGTCCTCGTCGTCGACCCGTCCCGTCACCTCGACGCGCCCACCGGCGGCGCGGGCGGTCTGCAGCGCGGCGTCGACGTAGTCGTCGTGCCCGTCAGCGGGGGCGCCCAACAGCCGTAGAGTTATGTCGGCGTCACCCCCAGCGGCCAGGGCGGCGAGGGCCTCGGCGACCACGTCGACGGCCTTGCCCGGGTGCAGGAACCCGAACACCCCGACCGACCGCTCGTCAGGGGTGAGGTCGGCGGGCGGCCCGAGGTCGGGGACGGGCAGCGGGATGACGGCGTCGACGGCGATGTCGGCGGCCGCGCAGAGGCGCCGCTCGTGCTCGGAACTCACCACGACCAGACCGGCGGCCCGCGCGATGCACTGGTAGGCCCGGGTGCGGCGGCGGCACCGCTCGGCACCCTCCGCGAGCTGGGGCACGTCGTGGAGGGTAACG
>NZ_KV823707.1:0-2621 GCF_001815995.1 Dietzia sp. HMSC21D01
CTAATTGGTGAGCAACACCGAGTTTGAGCGCCAACTCAGACTCTTGACTTTCGATACCGGTCCACTCGCCAGTGGGCCGGTATCAGTCATTTCAGGTGCTGCATGGAGTGTTCAGTTTTCAGTCACGCAGCTGGCTACTTCACGCGGGAATCGCCTCCTGGTCGTCGTAGCTCGACACGGCTTCAGACATGCCGAGGTGTGCCGCTGCGACCTCGGCTACGTACTGGTTCATTGAGATGCCACGGGCTGCGGCTTCACGTCGAAGCGCGTCATAGACATCTGAAGGTACGCGGACTGTCATTCGTGTCCGCTCCCCTAGCGCTGGTCTCCCGGGCCCAGATCGTGTGGTCGCCATGACGTCAAAAATGGCATGCCTGACGTCAAAAATGCGCGCGACACGCGCAAGGCGTCAAACATGCCACGAGCGGCGCCCTCGAGGACCGACGTGCCTTGGAGGTCGGGTCACTCCCCAATCAGCTGGCTCAACACCCCTGCGAGTCCAAGTACTCGACGATGGCCTTGTCGGTGATAGAAGCAATGCTGATGGTGCGGTCGCCAGTTTCGTAGCGGAGCTTGTCTACTGCACGTAATAGACGAGCTTTGGTGGACGGGCGAAGCCGTACGTTGTGCTGCTCTGTCAGTCGCTCTTCTTCAGCTGAGCCCCCTGGCGCGGAAGCCGGGGGCGTGGGAATAGCTGGTGGCTTAGTTCGTGAAGGTCTCTCAGGCAGGTCTGCTGCAGGATGCACAGCGCGACGGATTGCGGGTTCACGTTTGATGCTCATGCTGCAGCTCCTTTGGGACCAAGCGCTAGCTCTGCTAGCAGATCTGTATACGCGACCTGGAGGGCTAGGGCCTTCCCGCCGGTGAAGCTATGGATCGGTGTGTGCGAGCTATGTGCGTCCTGACGTGCGGTTAGCTCCGGGATTGAGGTCTTAGCCACCAGGTCCCCGTACGTGTCGCGAAGTTCGCGCTCGCGGAATTGGTGTTCGCCGGTTGTCCTCTTGCGGCTCAGGACGAGCTTTTCGAGCACGAGGTGCGGGTTGGGTCGCCTCTGGACGTTACGGATAGTCTCTTGCAGGTTTTCGATCCCGCGGACGCTGTCAATAGTCGGCTCAGTGACAGCGATGACTCCGTCTGCTGCGCAAAGCACGGCGAAGAGGAGCTTCCCCAGAGATGGTGGGCAGTCAAATAGGACTGCGTCGTAGGCGGACAGGTCGAGCCCCTCGAAGGCGATGTCGAGGCGGAAGATGAGGTCATTGGCGCCGTCAGATTCGATGTTTGCCAGCGCTTCGTTGGATGGAATGAGATCCACTTTGTCCCACGGAGTTGCGATGACTGCGTCGGCTGCCGACCCCGGGACCGTTCGGTTCATGAGGTCGAATGTCGTCATCATGGTTTTCGTCAATTCGACACCGAGGCCCGTCGTGGAGTTGCCCTGAGGGTCGACGTCCACCACTAGAACGTTGCGTCCTTGATGGCTTAGCGCACTGGCCAAACCCAGCGTTGTAGCAGTCTTGCCGACGCCGCCCTTCTGGTTGCAGAGAGCCAGCTTTCGAGTCAATGTCCATTCCTCCCCACGAAGGTAGCCGGGCGAAGCTAGCTGCGGTTTCAGTCCTAGCGATCCTAGCTTGTTTAGTATGTCTACCTTGCGTGTCTAGCACAGCTATAGAGCCGACGCTAGCTTTGGTTGCTAATCGTGCGATAAAAGCTATCGGTGCTAGCACAGCTATTGCTGGGCAACTAACGTACGGTGCCAAGGCCGCCGGGCCCAGTGGAGTGCATCGCCCGACACGGGATGCTCGGATCGATGGGCAGGGTGGGCGCGTGCGGTGACAACGCGGCCATGGAGAGCTTCTTCTCCCTGCTGCAGACAGGCGTCCTCGACCGCCGATCCTGGACTACCAGAGACGAGCTCCGGACCGCCATCGTGCACTGGGTCGAGCGCACCTACCACCGCCGCAGACGGCAGGACCGCCTCGGCAAATTGACCCCCATCGAGTTCGAGACCATCATCAACCGCGAGGCCCTTCAGGCCGCGTAACTGCCCGTGTCACCTAACCGTGCATCAGCCCCTTCTGCGCAATCCTGACCTGGCTACGCTAATTAGGAGACACGCCCTAGCTGCCGAAGAGTGATCCGAGGGATCCGGACACTCCGGTGAGCGGGGGATTGACCGACAGGGGGAACGGGTCCGCTGTCACTCGAACCAACATTCCGGGAGTGCCCCAGGATTCCTGAGGGTCGCCCTCGACGACCAGGGGCGCCACCAGTGCCGCCGAGTGGTCGGCCACCTCAACAACCAGACAGTGCCAGTGTTCGAAGCGGACCAGATCGACGTACCCAGCATCGTGCAGTCAACAGCGACACTCGCCGAACTGGATAACCCAGCTCTCGAATCGAGAGTGACAGCTCTGCACGCTGCACTGGACGGGCTGGCTGCGCAACTCGCCGCCACTCCCGCCCCTATTGATGAAACGACCGCCCGAAGCGCACTGCGCGAACTAGTCCAAATCCTCTAGCCACGATCACCGGGGGCCACCTAGGTGTGATGCCCATGCAAGGTGTCTTACCAGCGAAGATTACGTAACCCAACATTCACGGCGCCAGGCGGGCCGCCGCGG
>NZ_KV823708.1:0-225 GCF_001815995.1 Dietzia sp. HMSC21D01
CACCGGCCAGCTCCAATTCCTCGAGGCCAGGCACCGGGCTCACGCCCGAGTGGAGGACCGGATCCGACACGCCAAAGACACCGGGCTCGGCCGGCTTCCCTCCCGGGAGTTCGCCCTCAACCAGGCGTGGCTGGTGGCGGTGATGCTCGCCGCTGACCTCGTGGCCTGGACCCGGATGCTCGCCTGCACCGGCGACGCCGCAGTCCTGGCGTTGTGCGAGCCCAA
>NZ_KV823708.1:245-14958 GCF_001815995.1 Dietzia sp. HMSC21D01
ACCTCACCTGCCCGCCCACGACAGCACCACTCGGAGACCCGCCACCGGCAACGCCAGCCGGCGCTCCCGCACGCCCATAGACGCAATCGCACCCACCGTCACCCGGCAGAAGCCGTCCTCACACTCCATGAATCAGCGGGGCTAGCAGCGATCAAAAAGATGGAGGAGCAGTCATGAGCGATATCGATGTCCGTCGCTACTCGTACCGAGTGCAGTGGTCCCCCGACGACAACGAGTACGTCGCCACCGTGCTGGAGTTTCCGTCGCTGTCTTACCTCGAGCAGGATCAAACAGAAGCCCTCCAGGGCCTGGTGGAGGTCGTGGCCGGCGTCGTGGACGACCTCACCGCCGCAGGCGAGAGCGTGCCGCAGCCATTCGCCGAACGCTCCTACAGCGGCACCATCTACGTCCGCACCTCAGCAGAAGTCCACCGCCGGCTAGTGATGGAGGCCGCAGAAAACCACGTCTCCCTCAACCAATGGGCCGCCCAGCGACTCGCCAGCGCATAACCCGACACCTGCGCAATAGGGGCGAGCGCCGATAAGACGCGTTCTGTAAAGCTAACGATGCCGAGTAGTAGATTGCGCGCCGCTCGAGCTTCCTACAGGCCCCTACACCGGGGTCGCCTTAGCCAGGCTTCGGAATTGTGACGGTGAAGCTTGCCCCTTGGCCGGGCCCGTCGCTGTGTGCTCGAATGTGCCCGCCGTGGGCTTCGACGAGTGCGCGAGTGATGGTCAGGCCGATACCGCTGCCGCCGCTGTGGCGGCCGCGTGAGGTGTCGGCTCGGTAGAAGCGGTCGAAGAGGTGGTCGAGGTGGTGTGGGGCGATTCCTTCGCCGGAGTCCGACACAGTGATCTCGACGTGGCGGTGTCCTACCTCCGTACTGGTGACGGTGACGGTGCCGCCGGCGGGGGTGTGGCGGAGCGCGTTGTCCAGGAGATTGCCCAGTACTTGTCCGATGCGGTCGGTGTCCACCGCCACCGGCGCGTCGTCGACATGGGTGTGTAGCTGGACTCCCTTGTTCTCGTATCGTTCTCGGACGGCGTCGACCGCACTGGTCACCAGGGCCCGAGTAGTGGTCAGACTGGGGCGAAGGCGGGTGAGGTGTTCTTCCGCGCGGGAGACGTCGACGATGTCCGCGGCGAGTCTCTCCAGCCGCCGAGTAGCCGACCACAGAATGGTTCGGACGTCGTCGTCGAAGGTGTGGATGCCGTCGTCGATGGCTTCGAGGTAGGAGTCGAGTGTGGCAAGGGGTGTGCGCATTTCGTGTCCGAGGTCGGCCAACATCCTGCGTCTGGTGGTCTCGGTGGCGTCGAGCCGTCGGGCGAGTTCGTTGACACTGTCGGCGAGATCGTCGAACTCGCGGCCCAGGCCTGGGCTAACGACCCGCGTGTCGTAGCGTCCACTGGCGATCTCGGCGGTCGAGGAGGTCACGGCGGTGACGGAGTGTTGGACTCTCCGGGTGAGATACCAACTCACCAGCAGCGCCAGTAACACTGCGATGGTCACCGCCAACCCCCAGGCCACGATGATAGACGCCGTGAATGCTTCCTCGACGTGGGCTGCCTCCGCCGAATTATGATCGATGCCGGCCTGGCCCAGGTGATCGTGGAAGATTCCCGGGGCTAGAGCTGAGGCGACAAACCACGCGCTGACCGCGCAACCGACAACAACCACGCTCAGCGCGGTGAGCAGCCTGCTGCCAAAGCTCGACCGGGCGAATATTCGGCGCGGCCATAGCCTCGGCACGAAGGTGCGGCTGGCGGCGCGAGAGTTCACTGTCCGATGCCCATCCGGTAGCCGACACCTCGGACGGTACGAACGTAGCGGCCTCGAGTGGCCTCATCACCGAGCTTTCGGCGCAGATGCCCGATGTGCACATCGACAAGGTGATCATCGCCGACCCAGTTCGGTCCCCAGACCGCGGAGATAAGTTGGGGCCGGCCGAGAACGACGCCGGGGTCTCTCGATAGGGCCGCAAGGATGTCGAATTCGGTGCGAGTGAGTGCAATTGCGTTCCCGGCGACGGTGACCTCCCGGCCCTGGACATCGATCGTCAGGTCGCCGAACTTGCGAAGCGACTCCCCCGCGCCCATCACGGCGGGAGCACCGGCCGCCGGGCCCGTACGCGGGCGACGCATCATTGCCTGAATTCGGGCCATCAACTCGCGGGGGCTAAACGGTTTGGTCATGTAGTCGTCTGAACCGACGGACAGACCGATCAGCGTATCGACCTCCTCGGTGCGCGCCGTGAGCATGACGATGTAGGCGTCGGAATGCGTGCGAACCTGCCGGCAGACCTCCACCCCGTCCAGCCCGGGCAGGCCAAGATCGAGGACGATGACGTCCGGGTCGACCTGCCGGGCCAGTGTCACCGCCTGAAGACCATCGCCGCAGATCGTCACCTCGAAGCCGTCCCGTTCGAGATAGGTGGCCACGACATCGGCCAAAGACCGCTCGTCCTCGACAACCATCGCCCGCAAACCCGTGGCCGGACGCGGCGTCGGCGCGGCGACTTCTGTCGTTCCGAGCGCACGAGGAGAAGAGGCCATGGCCTCCATCATGGTCAGCTCCAGCGCGAACCCCCTGGGCCAGGGGAAATTCTTGAGCGAACCTTCATGCGATCTCCACCGAAACGCGCAGGTTCGCCCGCAATCCTGGTTGTCGACCGGATGAGGGAGGCGCGGGTGACAGCGTGGACGAGCATGACTGTGGGGGCCATGGGCCTGATCGTCTTCTGGGTGTCCGCGCTTTTTCTGGTGACCGTTCTGTTCGGCTCCAGGCATGGGGAGGCACTCGGTGGGTGAGTTGTCCCGTCGTGGCTTCCTGCTCGGCACGGTGGTCGCCGGTGCCGGCGCCCTGGCGGCCTGCACTGGACCGGCCGCCCCTTCCGGCACACCGGTGACTGCCTCATCCCCTGTGGTTCGCCAGCTCGAACTCCAGCGGCGACGACCGAATCAGCCGGTGACCTCGGCGCAGTTGGTCGCCCGCCCGGTCGAGGTCGACCTGGGCGGACGCGTGGTTCCCACGTGGGCCTACGGCCAGGCAATACCCGGGCCGGTGGTGCGGGCTCGGGCTGGTGACCTGCTGCAGATCTCGGTGGACAATCAGCTACCAGCGCCGACGAGTGTGCACTGTCACGGGATCGCGATGAGCAACGACATGGATGGCGCCCCCGGTCTCACGCAGGAACCCATCGCGGCCGGTGCCCGTTTCGACTACGAGTTCACCGCCTCGCATCCGGGCACGTACTTCTACCATTCCCACTCGGGGTTGCAGCTCGATCGCGGGTTGTACGGCGTACTGATCATCGATGACCCAGCCGAGCCCGGTGACTACGACCACGAGTGGCTTGTGGTGCTCGATGACTGGCTCGATGGTATCGCCGGCACCCCAGACGATGCCGCATCCCAGCTCGGCATTCCCAGCGGCTCTGAACGCGCCAGCGCGACCGCAGGCATGGATCACGGCGCTATGGGGGGCATGCACTCCGGCGACGGCGCGATGCTGTCGCCGTTGATCGGTGCCGCCGGGGACGTGGCCTACCCGCTCTATCTGATCAACGGGCGCGTCCCTGCCGATCCGACCGTGTGGACCGCCACGCCGGGACAGCGGGCACGGATTCGTTTCGTCAACGCCGGTGCCGACACCGTCTTCCGCGTCGCACTCGGCGGACACCAGATGACGGTCACCCACACCGATGGTTTCCCCGTCGAGCCCGACGACGCAGATGCCCTGTTGATCGGGATGGGTGAACGGGTGGACGTAGTCGTCACGCTGGCCGACGGTGCATTCCCGCTATTTGCCCAGGCGGAGGGCAAAACCGGGTACGGGTACGGCATCGTGCGCACGGGCACCGGCCAACTACCGGCCCAGGATCGCCCAGACGAACTCGACAGGCGGATTCTCTTCGGCACGGACCTGACACCAACGCCAGCAGCCCGCGTGGCAGATCGAGCTCACGACCGTTATTTGAGCGTCGACATGGGCGGCACCATGGCGCCTTACCGCTGGACACTCAATGGCCGCGCCCACCCCGACTCGACGCCACTGGACGTCCCCCAGGGCGAGCGGATCAGAATGCGGCTTCGCAACATGTCCGACATGGTCCACCCGATGCACCTGCACGGGCACACCTTCGCCCTCGCCGACACCGGGCTGCGCAAGGACACCGTCACGATCCGGCCGATGCGCACGGTCGAGATCGAATTCGATGCCGATAACCCCGGTCAATGGGCCTTCCACTGCCACAACGCCTACCACCAGGAGGCCGGGATGATGACCACCCTGTCCTACCTCGCCTGACCACTCCCGGCCCGACCTATACCCATCGAGAAAGGCACTCCCACGATGATCCGCAAGCCCAAGCTAGTCACCGCAGTTGCGGCAGCCGCGCTGCTCGCCCTCTCCGCGTGCACCAACGACAGCGACGACACCACCGCCGAAGCCACGACCTCTGTCATCTCGTCGGCCGTCGAATCGACGACGACCGCCACATCCAGTGCGGCCGCGGAACACTCTGAGGCGGACGTGATGTTCGCGCAGATGATGATGCCGCACCATCAACAGGCGATCGAGATGAGCGACATCATTCTGGCCAAGGACGGCATCCCCGAGGACGTCACCACGCTGGCCGAGGACATCAAGAACGCTCAAGGCCCAGAGATCCAGCAGCTGACCGAGTGGCTCGACCAGTGGGGTGAACCCACCGAACCGCAGGGCGGTCACGGCGGCCACAACATGGCTGAGATGGACGGCATGCTCAGCGCCGACGAACTGCAGCAACTGTCCGACGCCGAAGGCACCGACGCCGCACGACTGTTCCTGGAGCAGATGATCGCCCACCACGAAGGCGCGATCACCATGGCCGAAGATGAGGTCGAAAACGGCAGTTTCCAGCCTGCCGTCGACCTGGCCCAGACCATCATCGACACCCAGCAACAGGAAATCGACACCATGCGCGACCTGCTCAACTCGCTCTAACCACCCGATCGTTGCGGGCCGCGGCAGCGGCCCACAACCCCGGTTTCGCATCCGTGAACTTTGTGCGGCCGACACAGACGACGAACATGGATCGATACCCTATGGGGGTATCGCCTCTTGGCCGAGAGCATTCGCAACTGGGCCTGCGGGAAGGAATGTCCATGACCTCTAGAACGCACCATGCGCTACCGCTAACGGCTGTCAGGGAGTCGTGTTCGTGCTGCTCCACTCCCTCGAAACTTCTGGATATCGAAGCTGCCGGACGGCTGCTGCCCGAAGATCACGCCAACCGCGCGGCACTGGACAAGACGGAAGTGAACGAATGAGTCAGCCACACGATCATCATGACCACGCCCACCGGCACGGATCCGGTGGCGACTCGGCCGGGCGCCTCGACGATAGGGGCGCGCCGGTAGCCGAGCATCATCACCCGGACGCGCCCCATGACACCACCGGCCACGACCAGGCGGGGCAGCATCACGCCGGACATGAAGACCACGGCGGTCATGCCGGGCACGCAGACCACGTCGGACAGTTCCGACGTCTTTTCTGGATCATGCTCGTCCTGGCGGTACCGGTGGTCGGCTTCAACGACATGTTCGCCCACCTCCTTGGCTACCACCTCATCGACGCCGGATGGGTGTGGTGGGTCTCCCCCATCCTGGGCACAGTGATCTACCTCTGGGGCGGCCGGCCGTTCCTGACCGGCGCTCTCTCCGAGGTCCGCGCTCGTCAACCCGGCATGATGCTGCTCATCGGCTTGGCGATCACGGTGGCGTTCATCGCCTCCTGGGGCGCTACCTTGCGCATCCTGGATCCTGAGCTGAACTTCTGGTGGGAACTGGCCCTGCTGGTAGTCATCATGCTGCTGGGCCACTGGATCGAGATGCGCTCCCTGGCGCAAACCACCTCTGCACTCGACTCCCTGGCGGCACTGCTACCCGATGAGGCCGAGAAGCTCGACGGCGACGACGTGGTCACAGTCGCACCCGCCGACCTGGCGGTCGGTGACGTCGTGATCGTCCGCCCCGGCGCTTCTGTGCCCGCCGACGGCAAGATTATCGACGGCTCGGCCAGCATGGAC
The DNA here is from genome assembly GCF_001815995.1 of Dietzia sp. HMSC21D01. Taxonomy (NCBI): domain Bacteria; kingdom Bacillati; phylum Actinomycetota; class Actinomycetes; order Mycobacteriales; family Dietziaceae; genus Dietzia; species Dietzia sp. HMSC21D01. The sequence goes on from NZ_KV823708.1 coordinate 6,313, forward strand.
GAATCCATGGTCACCGGCGAGTCCAAGGCGGTCCGCCGTGAGATCGGCGAGCAAGTGGTCGCCGGCACGGTGGCCACCGACTCCGGCTTGCGCGTCGAAGTCTCCGCAATCGGTGACGACACAGCCCTGGCCGGAATTCAGAAGCTGGTGGCCGACGCGCAGGCATCCTCCTCGCGTGCCCAGCGCATCGCCGACACCGCGGCCGGGTGGTTGTTCTGGTTCGCCCTCGGTTCGGCGGCGATCACCGCGGTCATTTGGAGTGTCCTGGGGTTGCCGGATGCGGCGGTGGTTCGCACGATCACCGTGCTGGTGATCGCCTGCCCGCACGCCCTGGGATTGGCGATCCCGCTGGTGGTCTCGATCGCCACCGAACGCGCCGCCCGCGGCGGCGTGCTGATCAAGGACCGCCTCGCGCTGGAATCGATGCGAACGGTGAACTCCGTGCTGTTCGACAAGACCGGCACCCTGACCAAGGGCGAACCCACCGTCACCGGGATCGAACCGATCGAGGGACACACCCAAGACGAGGTGCTCGCCCTCGCTGCGGCGGCCGAGAGCGACAGTGAGCACCCGCTCGCCAGAGCTGTGATCGGGGCCGCGCGAGCCCGCGAACTGGCCGTGTCGAAGGCGACCGACTTCTCCTCCTCGCCAGCTGTGGGCGTGAAGGCCACGGTGGACGGCACCGTGGTCGAGGTCGGTGGCCCCTATCTCCTCGACCAGCATGGCCGCGACGAACTCCCTGTCGCCGATCACTGGCGCACCGAGGGCGCGATCATCCTGCACATCCTCGCCAATGGTCGGGTGATCGGTGCGCTGCGGTTGGCCGATGAGATCCGGCCCGAGTCCCGTGACGCCGTCGACGCGCTCCATGCTGCCGGTGCGCAGGTCGTCATGATCACCGGCGATGCTCAGGCCGTCGCCGACACCGTCGCCGCCGAACTGGGCATCGACCGGGTCTTCGCCGGGGTCCGGCCCGAAGACAAGGCCGCCAAGGTCGCCCAGCTCCAGCACGAGGGCCGCAAGGTCGCCATGGTCGGCGATGGGGTCAATGACGCCCCGGCGCTGGCCCAAGCCGACGTCGGCATCGCCATCGGCGCCGGGACCGACGTGGCGATTGGCTCCGCCGGGGTGATCCTGGCCAGCTCGGATCCGCGCTCGGTGCTCTCGGTCATCGAACTCTCCCGCGCGAGCTACCGCAAAATGAAACAGAACCTGTGGTGGGCCGCCGGCTACAACCTCGCCGCCGTGCCTCTCGCCGCTGGCGTATTGGCCCCGGTCGGATTCGTGCTGCCCATGAGCGTCGGCGCCATCCTCATGTCGCTATCGACAGTCGTTGTCGCTCTCAACGCCCAGCTGCTACGCCGCCTCGACCTGAGTCCAGAATCCGTCACAAGAGCGATGGAGCGATGATAAACACGATGACCATCAGACACCACTCGCGGCGACGAGTCGCGTCCGCGTTCCTTGCTGCCGCCGCGTTAACTTTCGCCGGCTGCTCGACCGGGCCGTCCGAGAACGCTTCGACAGAACCACCCAACCCGTCGTTGGAGTCCTACGGCCTCGCCGGTCTCGACGCGCCCTAGATCATCAACAAACTCGACACCATGCCGGTGGCCGATAGGCCGGATGATCTGATCGCCTCGGTGCAGCCGACCGAACTGGTCTTGACCAGTAGCGATGAGGGCCTGGCAACGATGCCTATGCCAGATGACCAGTTCTATCTGTCAGTGGCGCCCTACAACACCAGCACCCACCCCTGCCAGTTCCACAGCCTGACCACCTGCCGCGGCGAGATGGCCACCGAAGAGGTGCACGTCACCGTCACCGATACCGCCACCGGAGACATCCTCATCGACGAACCACGCACCACCTACGACAACGGCTTCCTCGGATTCTGGCTACGGCGAGACATCACTGCCACGCTCACCATCGACTACGACGACAAGTCGGCCACTGTTCCGATCGCCACCGGAGACCAGGACCTCACCTGCCTGACCACCATGAGACTCACCTGACAACCCCCCTCCCCGCATCAACAACCCCCCGCCGGGTCGCGGCCCCGGGTCTGTCAACTTAACGGTGTATCTCTGCTTGTGTAGTGGGTTAGTTGCGGTGGGCTGAGAGTCGGCCGTCGAAGGCGATGTCGAACGCGTTGAGTGCTTGCTTCCAGCGTTGGGTCCACCGGGCTCGGCCCTTGCCAGTGGGGTCCAGTGCCATCACGGCGAGGTAGACGCACTTGAGCGCGGCCTGCTCGTTGGGGAAGTGGCCCCGGGCCCTGACGGCCTTGCGTATGCGGGCGTTGACCGACTCGATGGCGTTTGTGGTGCACACGATCCGCCGGATCTCGCGGTCAAACTGTAGGAAGGGCACGAACTCGGCCCAGCTGTTCGACCAGAGTCGGACGATCGCCGGATACTTCTGCCCCCATTCCTCCTGGAATTCCAGGAAGCGTTCCTCGGCCTCGTCAACGGTCGCGGCCTGGTAGACGGGCTTGAGAGCGCGGGAGATCGCGTCCCAGTCCTGGCGGGCGGAGTAGCGGAAGCTATTGCGCATCAGGTGCACGATGCAGGTTTGCACGATCGTGTCCGACCAGACGGTGTTCACCGCGTCAGGCAGACCCTTGAGCCCGTCGCAGACGAGCATGAGGACGTCCTCGACGCCGCGGTTCTTGATCTCGGTCAGCACCTGCAGCCAGTACTTGGCGCCCTCGCCGCCGTCGCCGGTCCACAGTCCGAGGATGTCGCGGTTACCGTCCACGGTCACGGCCAACGCGATATAAATGGGCCGGTTAGCGACCTGCCCGTCGCGGACCTTGACGTTGATGCAATCGACGAACACCACCGGATACACCGGGTCCAGAGGGCGGTTCTGCCACTCGGCCATCCCGCCGGAGGACCTTGTCGGTGATGGTGCTGATGGTCGTCTTCGACACCTCCGAGCCGTACACGTCGGCCAGGTGCGCCGAGATGTCACCATGTGTCATCCCACGGGCCGACAGTGAGAGCACGATGTCCTCGATCGACCCGAGCCGGCGCTGCCGCTTGCGCACGACCACCGGCTCGAACGAGCCAGCACGATCCCGCGGCACATCGACCTCCACCGGTCCGGCCTTGGTCAACACCGTCTTGGACCTCGTACCGTTGCGAGCGTTGCCTTCGTCCACGCCCTTGGACCGCTCGTGCTTGTCGTAGCCCAGGTGAGCGGTGATCTCGCCCTCCAGGGCCGACTCCAGGACCAGCTTGGTCAGCTGCCCGAGCAGACCGTCCTCGCCCTCCACGGACAGTCCCTGCCGCTGGGCCTGGCCTACCAACTGCGCCACCAGCTCCTTGTCCACCACCGGTGACTGCTCACCCGCCGTCGTCGACACCGGCTGCTCCTTGACCTCCGTCGCGACCGGCGCCAGCGCCGGCTCAACCTGCTTACTCATCGTGTACCTCCTAGATCGGAGTTACACCGTTGAAAGTACAGTCCCGGACCCGCTTGTCGCGCTGCCAGAAACGGATGTTCTGGTCCGCGATCATCCTGGCCCTGGGGTTTTGCGCCCGGTTGTGGACGCCGATCACGACCGTGACCGATACGACCCGAGAGGGACGATTGCGCTGAGCTGCGATCTCGTCGGGCAGTTTGCCGAAGTCGATCACATACCGGTCGATCTGGTCCCCGAAGTCCAGCACCTGATCTGCACCGCGGAGTGCGTTCCAGCCGTCGATGACGACGGCCACGTTCTGGGGCAGGGAGGTGACGTTGTTGTTCGCCGGCCCTTCTGGGCGATGGCTCCCAGACGCGTAGTCGTCACTACGACCGGTGGCTGACCAACCTTGGTTGCATGCCGGACGGTGACCACGCGCGCAGCCCGTCACAAGCTCTCCCCGCCTTCACTCCGCGAAGAATCGGAAAACGAACTTTCCCATCAAACCGCGGGCCAGGGCTACTCTCTACGTCCCCTTGAGGTTCATCACCTGCCGCAGGGTGTGAACGATGTCGACGAGGTCGTCGGCGTCCTCCATCACCCGGTGGATGTCCTTGTAGGCGGCGGGGATCTCGTCGACCCACGCCTCGCCGGGCCGGTAGACGATCCCCTGCATCGCCGCGTCGAGGTCGGCTGCGGTGAACCGCTTCCTGGCCTGTGTCCGCGACATCCGACGACCGGCGCCGTGCGGCGCGGAGAACAGCCCGTCTGCGTTCCCCTTGCCTCGGACGATGTACGACCGGGTGCCCATCGATCCCGGGATGCATCCCATGCGGCCCTCGGTGGCGTCGATGGCTCCCTTGCGCGTGAGCCACACTTCCCTTCCGTCGAGTTCGATCTTCTCGGTGTAGTTGTGGTGGCAGTTCACGCGTTCCGATTCGCCGGCGTCGTCGTCGCGGAAGATCCGGGCCAACTCCGCGAGGAAGCGATCCATCATCTCGTCACGGTTGAGCCGCGCGAAACGCTGCGCCCACCGCAACTCGGCGAGGTACTGCGAGAACTCGACAGTGCCCTGCTGCAGGTACGCATGGTCACGGTCCTCGAGCCGGAGGCCCCGCTCCGCGCACTGCCCCTGAGCGATCCTGATGTGTTTCTGGGCGATCCTGTTGCCCACTCCTCGGCTCCCGGAGTGCAGGAAGCACCACACCGCTCCGGACTCGTCGAGACACAGCTCGATGAAGTGGTTCCCCCCGCCGAGGCTCCCGAGCTGCTCTCGCCACTTCGGCGAGTGGGACAGGTCGACGCCGCCGGAGTCGGCGAGCATCTCGAGTTCGCGGACCCGCTCCCGCGTGTGGTCGTGACGGACGGCCTTGTTGTAGTTGCCCGGCGACAGCGGGATCGCGCGCTCGAGCCTGTCGCGCAACGTGCCCAGGTCGATGCGGTCGAGGTCGGGCTCCGTGTACCGGGTACGCGCGGCCACCATCCCGCAACCGATATCGACTCCGACCGCGGCCGGGATGACCGCCTCGACGGTCGGGATGACCGTGCCGACGGCGGACCCCTTGCCGGCGTGCGCGTCGGGCATCAGCGCGATATGCGGGTGGATGATCGGCAGCCGCGCGAGGGCCACCGCCTGGTCGACTGTCGTCTCGTCGATCGCCGACGCCCACGACAGCACATTCGGGGCGAGAGTGACTGGCATGGCTCCATTGTCCCGGTTCCCGACCGCCACATGGTGGCACTCGGGCGCCGCCGGGTGGGACCATGGCGCCATGCCCACCTCTCCCCGTTCGGATCGTGACCGCGATGAGGATGGTCGCGCGCGTAACGCCCGCCCACGAGACGAGCTCGGTCGCCCGCTACCGCCGGGCAGCGTCGGGGTCGAGCGCATTCCCGAGGACCTCGACCTGCCTCCCGCCGAGTCCCTCGCGTGGGCACAGGACCTGCTGGACCGGGGCCTCGCGTTCCACGCCCACGAGGTCCTGGAGGGCGCGTGGAAGAGCGGTCCGGCCGGCGAGAGGCTCCTCTGGCAGGGTCTCGCCCAGTTGGCGGTCGGCATCACGCACATCCAGCGCACCAACGCCAAGGGAGCCATGGCGCTGCTCGAGCGCGCGGCCGAGCGCCTGAAGCACGGCGACGGCCCGGCACCGCACGGGGTCGACGCGACGGGGCTCGTCGTCTACGCGCACGACCTCATGGCCGAACTCCGACGGGGAGGCTCCCCCGCGCCCGATCGGTTGAGGCCGCGACTCGTCAGACGTCGCGTGCCCGACGACGGGGCGTCGGCGCAGGACTGAGCGTCACCGAGCAGTGAAGCCGAGGGCCCGGCCAGCCCTGTCGCCCCGGGAGCTCCCGGCGAGGTATGCCTCCTCGACAATCGACGAACAGATGGCGGGCTCTGGGCGGTGGCGCTCCCCCGGCCACCTGGCCGGGGCGCGAGCTGGCGGTGGACGTCCTGCACAAGGGTGTGTTCTCCGCCGCCACCGGGCTCATCGCCGAGCGGGCGCTGCGCCAGACCCTGGTGTCGCAGCGCGGCCGCCGCAGTCACCGACCTCCGACGGGCGCCACCTGCGGGAGCTGCGGGCTCAGGCTTTGAGGGCGCGCAGCCCCGCGACCCCGCCCACCGCGGCACCCACCGCCAGCACCCACGGACCGCCGATCAGGATCGGATCCATCCACTGGTGGCGGACGTCGTAGCGTCCCCTGCCCAGACGTGACGAGAGCCCGCCGGCCGTGAATTCGGTGACGACGCCGGTCTCGGTGAGAGGGTTGTCCGGCCTCAGCGTGAACAGCGACCGGACGTGGCTCCCCGCCGCGTCCACCCGATCGGCACCCATCAGCATCAACCAGCGGGACGTCTTGTCCTCCCCCAGCTGATAGGCCTTGCGACGAATCATCCCGGACACCCCGTGCAGCGGCTGGGCGGTCCCGAAGACCGGGGGCAGGAAACGGTGCTCGATCGAGCGCTCCCGGGGAGCGCGCTCGGGCTGGCGCTCGGGGAAATCCCAGTGCGCGCCGGTCTCCAGGTCGCGCCGTAGCTTGGGGTACGAGGGGCGGTCGGCGGGGTCCAGGTCCGCTCCCCACCCGGGGATCTGAGCGCGCAGTTCCTCGCTCGACCTGCGCAGGGGTCGATCATCAGCGGTGTACGGCATGTCGGCCTCCTGTGGATTATCCGGCGTTCGGCAGCACGATCGGCTTGATGCAGTCGTCGAGCTTGCCGGAGAAGATGTGGTAGCCCTCCGCGATGTGCTCCAGGGGGATGCGGTGGGTGATGATCTCGTTGGGTTTGAGGTACCCGTTTCGGACGTGCTCGAAGAGCCTGGGCCACTGCCGCTTCACAGGGCACTGGTTGCCCCTGATGGTCAGGCCCTTGTTCAACGCGTCGCCGAACTTGATCGCGCTCTGGACGGGACCGTAGGCGCCCATCACCGAGATGGTCGCGCCCTTGCGCACCGAGTCGATCGCCCAGTTCAGCGCGATCGGCGAGCCGCCCTGCAGTTTGAACTTGGCGGAGGTCACGTGCTGGATGATGTGCCCGTCGGCCTCGGCTCCCACCGCATCGATCGCCACGTCCGCGCCGAGGTGGTCGGTGGTGCGTTTCATCTCCACCACGATGTCGCGGTACTCGGTGAAGTTATAGGTCTCCGCGTGGGCGAAGGTCCGCGCCTTCTCCAGTCGGTAGTCGAGGTGGTCGATCACGATCACGCGTCCCGCCCCCATCAGCCAGGCGGACTTGGCGGCGAAGAGCCCCACCGCGCCGGCGCCGAACACGATCACCGTGTCACCCTCCACGATGCTGCCGAGCTGGGCACCGAAGTACCCGGTGGCCACGGCGTCGGTGAGCAGGAGCGCGTCCTCCTCGTCCATCCACTCGGGGATGATCGTGGGCCCGACGTCGGCGAACGGCACGCGGACGAACTCGGCCTGCCCCCCGTCGTAACCGCCGCAGGTGTGGGAGTACCCGTAGATCGCCCCGGCCGCGGTCGCGCCAGCGTTGACATTGTGGCAGTTCGAGTACAGCCCGCGGGCGCAGTAGTAGCAGGTGCCGCAGAAGATATTGAACGGCACCATCACCCGGTCCCCGGGCTGGAGGTTCCGCACTGACGGTCCGACCTCGTGGACGGTGCCCACGAACTCGTGGCCGAAGGTGTGGCCGACCCGGGTGTCGGGCATCATCCCGTGGTACAGATGCAGGTCCGAGCCACAGATCGCGGCCTTGGAGACCTTGATGATCGCGTCGTTGGGGTGCTCGATCGCGGGGATGTCCTTGTTCTCCACGCGGACCTTGTAGGGACCGCGGTAGGTCGTCGCTCGCATGTGCGTCCTCTCGCTCTGCGTTCGGTGATCAGTGTTCGCCGACGTCGCGGGCGTGGGAGACCGCCGAGGCGACGCCATCTGTCCACGGCTCGCCGTGTCCGGGCAGGACGGTCGCGGCGCCGGTGGCCTCGACCGGGCGCAGCGACTCCATGGCGCGGGCGGTGTCGGCGGTGGCCGCGGACGCCACGATCTGCGGGCCGGTGGCCCCCGTGTACGGGTCGAGCGTGACCAGCGCGTCGCCACTGATCACCGTGTCCCGCTCGGGCAGGTGCAGGATGCAGTGACAACCGGTGTGCCCGGGGGCGAACATCGCCGTGGGCCGTCCCGGAACCTCGAGCGCGCTGCCGACCGCCAGTTCCTCGGTGTCCTCGATCCCCCGCACATTAAGCGCCCCGGCCATCGCCATCCGCCCGAGCACGGGCAGCGAGCGGGGGTGCATCAACGCGTACAACAGCCGGTTGCGCTGCGGCTTGTAGCTGTAGGGGTGCGCGGCCAGGTGGTCGTCGGCGGGGTGCACCAGCACGGGCACTCCCAGCTCGACGCGGGCACGACGCGCGAAGCCGACGTGATCGAAGTGACCGTGGGTGAGCACGAGCGCCCGCACGTCGCCGGGGCCGAGCCCCAGGCGGCGGAGGGTGTCGGTCAGCAGCCCCCACATGCTGGGTAGGCCGGCGTCGACGAGGGTCACACCCTCGTCGTCCTCGATGAGGTAGCAGTTGACGTGCGCGTGGGCCAGTCGGTGGACGCGGTCGGCGACCTCGGTGGCGTGCATTCAGGCTCCTTTCGACGTACTGGGATCCTCGCCTCGCCGCATGATCGGTAGGTGTTCGATCGCGCCGGCGGCGCGCGCCAGCACCCCGCTGGCCGCGGTCAGCGCGGGGCCGAGTGCGTCCGGCCCGCGGAGGGCTGCCGACTCGAGC
>NZ_KV823709.1:0-2461 GCF_001815995.1 Dietzia sp. HMSC21D01
CGCCGGGTGGGGCTGAGCCGGTGCCCGCCGCGCGCTGATCGCCGCGCCTGTGTCCCCGCCCCCGCCGGGGCGCGGCGAGTGGTCACAAGTGCCGGTCTGCGCGTGTGCCGACCTGGGACGACGTGGTCGGGTTCGACCACTCGCCGGCAGGCCGCGGGGGCGGGGCGACGAGAAACGACGAGGACGACGACGAGGAGAACACCATGACGAGCGTCGACACCGCCCGGGTGACGCCGGACCGGCCCCGGGTGCAGGATGCCGAGGGGCCCGGTCACACGCACTGCCCGTACTGCGCGCTGCAGTGCGCGATGAGCGTCACGCCCACCGCGGGCAGGGCCGCCGAGGTGACGCCCGAGTGGTTCCCCACCAACCGGGGCGGACTGTGCCGCAAAGGCTGGACCGCCGGCGAGCTCCTCGACCACCCGGACCGGCTCACCACGCCGCTCATCCGTCGCGACGGCCGCCTCGAGCCCTGCGACTGGGACACCGCACTGGACCGGGTCGTCGACGGCATCCGACGCGCGCAGGCCGCAGGCGGGCCGGACGGCGTAGCGGTTTTCGGTGGCGGCGGACTCACCAACGAGAAGGCCTACCAGTTGGGCAAGTTCACCAGACTCGCGCTGGGCAGCAGGCTCATCGACTACAACGGCCGCTGGTGCATGTCCTCGGCCGCCGCGGCCGCCAACCGCAGCTTCGGCCTCGACCGCGGCCTGCCGTTCCCCGTCACCGACCTCTCGGGCGCCCGGGCCGTCCTGCTCATCGGCGCCAACCCCGCCGACACCATGCCCCCGTTCCTCCAGCACCTCGACACCGCGGCCGCGGCGGGCGGGCTCATCGTGGCCGACCCCCGGCTCAGCGCGACCGCGCGGCACGCCCTCGACGGGGGCGGTGTGCACCTGCGCCTGCGCCCCGGCACGGACGCGGCCCTCGCGCTGGGGCTGCTGCACCTCGTCGTCGTCACCGGGGCCGCCGACACGCGGTATCTCGCCGCCCGCACCACCGGATTCGAGGACGCGTGGGCGCACGCCGCCGCATGGCTGCCGGAGCGCACCGAGCGCGTCACGGGGGTCTCCGTCGCCCTCCTCGAGCGGGCGGTGCGGCTCCTCGCCGACGCCCGCGACGCCGGAGCCGGCAGCTACATCCTCACCGCCCGGGGCGCCGAACAGCACGCCGACGGCACCTCCGTAGTGGGAGCGGTGATCGCGCTGGCACTCGCGTTGGGCCTGCCCGGTCGGCCCGGCACCGGCTACGGCACGCTCACCGGGCAGGGCAACGGGCAGGGCGGCCGGGAACACGGCCAGAAGGCCGACCAACTCCCCGGGTACAGGATGATCACCGACCCCGACGCCCGCGCCCATGTCGCCGCCGTGTGGGGCGTGGACCCTGAACAGATCCCCGGCCCCGGGGTGTCGGCGTTCGAACTGCTCGACTCGCTCGGACAACCCGGCGGACCCACCGCCATGCTCCTGCACGCCTCCAATCCGGTGGTCTCCGCGCCGGACGCCGACCGCGTCGCCGAGCGGCTACGCGCACTGGACACGCTGGTCGTGGCCGATTTCGTCCTGTCGGAGACCGCGGCGCTGGCGGACGTCGTCCTGCCCGTGTCGCAGTGGGCCGAGGAGGAGGGCACGCTCACCAATCTCGAGGGTCGCGTCCTGCGGCGCCGCCGGTCGATCACCCCGCCGGACGGCGCGCGCGACGAATTGTGGATCTGGCACGAGCTCGCCCGCCGCCTGGACCGCGGGCCCGAAAATTTCCCGACCGACCCACGCGTGGTGTTCGACGAACTCGCCCGCGCCTCGGCCGGCGGCAAGGCCGACTACTCGGCCATCGACTGGGACCGCCTCGACGCGGGGGAGGTGCTGCACTGGCCGTGCGGCTCCGACTCCCCGGACGGCACCCCGCGGCTGTTCCTGGACGGCTTCGCCACCGCCGACGGCCGGGCCCGCTTCGTGGTCGACGCCCCGCGGACGCCGGCAGAGCCGACCGACGCCGCGTTCCCGCTGCTCGCGACCACCGGGCGGCTGCTCGCGCACTACCAGTCCGGCGCCCAGACCCGCCGGGTGGGCGAGCTCGCCGCGGCCGAGCCGCGGATGTGGGTACAGGTCCACCCCGTCGTCGCCCGCGCGGTCGGGCTGGCCGACGGCGACGCCGCGCGCGTGGTCTCCCGGCGCGGCCCGGTCGAGGCCGAGGTCCGCTGCGACGAGGACATGCGCTCCGACACCCTCTTCCTGCCGTTCCACTTCGCCGGCAGCGGGCGGGCCAACCTGCTCACCCTGCCCGAGCTCGACCCGCACAGCCGGATGCCCGAGTTCAAGGTGTGCGCGGTGCGGCTGGAGGCGGCGTGAGCGCGGAGGTGGGGCCGGGACGCACGGTGCCGGGCACGCCGCCCGGTCCGACGGGGCCGCAGGTGCGGCGCCACGTGGTGATCGTCGGCGCGGGGATGGCCGCCGCGCGCCTC
>NZ_KV823710.1:0-2684 GCF_001815995.1 Dietzia sp. HMSC21D01
GCCCCGGTCCGGTCAGCGGACGCCGACGCAGGGGCCGGTCGGCACCGCGCCCGGCGCGTCGACCGCCGCCTGCAGCTGCGGCAGGACCTGCTCGACGGTGAGCGCGTAACCCGTGTCGGCGGCGTCCATCGCGGCACCGAACACCACGCCCACGACCTTCCCGTCGGGTGTGATCAGCGGGCCGCCGGAGTTCCCCTCGCGGACGCTGCCCCGCAGGATGTAGACCTCGCGCTCCACGGTCTGCTGACGGTAGATGTCGGGTCCGCGCAGGGTCACCCGCTCGCGGATCCGGGCCGCGTCCGGCCGGTAGGGACCGTTGCCGGGATAGCCCACGACGATCGCGTCGTCGCCGGTACGGGCGCGGTTCTCGGCGAAGGGCAGGACCGGCGCCTGCAGCCCGGGCACGCGCAGCACTGCCACGTCCACCGAGGAGTCGTAGACCACGACCTCGCCGTCGAGTTCGCCGTCGCCGGCGACCACGGTGACCGAGCCGGTGCCGGCCACCACGTGCGCGTTGGTCATGACCAGGCCCGGGGCGGCCACGAAGCCGGAGCCCTCCAGGGCCCGACTACACGACTCGGCGCGGCCGCGGATCTTCAGCACCGACGGCTTCACCCGCGCCACGACCTCCGATCCCGCCAGCACCGGGTCGGGCGGCGGGACCTCCTGGAGCGGGGTGGTGCCGAACGGGCCGAGGATGTCCGGGAACCCGGTCGTGCCGAGGACCTGGGTGAACGCCGCCGGGATGCGCTGCAGCTGCTCGGGTGCGACGTCGTCGATCTTGGCCAGCACCGTCGAGCCCCGCACCGCCTTGCCGGGCCCGGGGCCCTCCTGGGCGGCGATGGGCACGGCGACCAGCCATGCCACCAGCAGCATGGCGGCGGACTGGAACACCGCGCCCAGGGTGCTGTCGAGAAGCCTCGCGCCGGTGCCGGAGATGTAGCGCCGGGCGGCCCGACCGATCGTCACCCCGGCGACCTGCCCGATGATGACCATCACGGCGATGATCGCCAGTCCGGCCACCAGGCGGCCCAGGGGCTCGTCGACCTCGCGCACCAGGTGTGGAGCCACCAGCAACCCGGAGGTCGCGCCGATCCCCACGCCGAGGAGGGCGAACCCGGAGGCGGCGGCGCCGTTGATCCAGCCGGAGATCGCAGCGGCGGCGGCCAGGGCGAACAGGGCGAGGTCGAGCCACTGCGACCCCGTCACCGAAGCCCCCTCCGCGGATTGTCGGCGGGCAGGTCGAGGGGCTCCTCGCCGTCGGGTGCCGCGTCACCGGCGTCACGGGTGTCCGCGGGCTCGGCGGTGTCGGCTCCGGCGCTCAGTCCGGGCACGCCGGCGACGGTGTGGTCGGCCAGCGGATCAGCGGACTCGCGGCGGGCCTCCTCGGCCGACATGCGGTGCTGTTCGCCGTTGCCGGACGCGGCGAGGGTCTTCTCGAGATCGCGGATGTCGTCGGTGTCCCACTCCAGATCCCAGCCGGCGGAGTGGAACATCGCGGCGAGGATTCCGGCGGTGAAGCCCCACACCACCAGATCGTCGTGCTGGAACGCGGGACCGGTCCAGCCGGTGGTGTGCCGCAGCAGGAAGCGGTTGGCCGGGTCGAGCAGCTCGCCCACCGGGACGGTCATCACGCGCGCGGTCTCGCCCGGGTCCACCACTCCGACCTCCATCGGCTCACGCCAGTACCCCAGCACGGGCGCGACCGAGTAGTTGGACACGGGGATGTACAGCTCGGGCAGCACCGCCAGGACGTCGACGCCGGCCGGGTCCAGGCCGGTCTCCTCCCACGCCTCGCGCAGGGCGGCCTCGACGGGACCGCTGTCCGTGTCGTCGACCCCGCCGCCCGGGAAGGAGATCTGTCCGGAGTGGTTGCGCAGGGTCGGCGCGCGATGGGTGAGCAGGACCCGCGCGTCCTCGGGCGGTAGGGGTCCCGGCGCGTCGGGCGAGCCGGACAGCAGCACCAACACGGCGGCGTCGCGGTGCGGGCGGCCGACCTCGTTGGGCCCGCGATGGGCGGGCGGCTTGCGCTGGGGCAGCAGCCCGTCGAAGCTGCCGTCGGTGCACGCCGACATCAGCGGGTCCATCCACCCCGGATGCGGGACGCCGGTGATGTCACCGGGACGGGGCACGCGACGGCTCGCCGGGTCGTTCGCGGTCTCGCTCACGCGGTCACCCCCAGGTGCTCGGCGACGGCGTCCAGCACGTCCTGTTCGCTGTCCATGGGCTGCACCAGCACGTGGGCGACCGTCCCGTCGGCCCGTACGAAGAGGGTGAGCGGCAGGACGGGCGGCGCGCCGAGCACGGTGGGGAGCTCCTCGTCGTGGTCGGAGACCGACACGAGTTCGTCGATACCGAGCGCGCCGAGGGTGTCGAAGCCCTTGGTCTCGGACGGGTCGGTGTGCGAGATGACCACCCGGACGTCGTCACCGAGCGTGGCGGCCGCGTCCTGGATCGCGGGCAGCTCGCGTCGGCACGGCTCGCACCAGTAGGCCCACATGTTGACGACCATGGGCTTGCCGGCCTGGATCTTGCCGAGCGTGGTGGTGGAGCCGTCGTCCATACACCGCACCATGAGGCCGGCGACGGGGCCGGTCGTGGTGGCGGGCGCGGCGCTGTCGCGGCAGGCCGGCAGGTCGGCGGTGGCGCGGGTCCCGGCGTCCACGACCGTGTGTGGCTCGTCC
>NZ_KV823711.1:0-2167 GCF_001815995.1 Dietzia sp. HMSC21D01
TTGCACGCGGGAGCTGGCCCCAGAACACCCACACCCATCGAGCAAATAATCTCTTTGCTTTGGCTTTTAGCCGTACTTGACGGGGTTCCGAGCCGGGATGACCGGCGAGCGCGTGCCGATCAGGCTGGCCGCCTGGTGATCGTCGCGGATGTCGAACCAGGCCCTGGGCAGTGGCCGCTTTTCTGGACTGCTGGACTCGTATGCGTGGTGCACGAGGCGAGCGTAGAGAACGCGGCGGATGGTTCCGTCAGGATTGAGGATGACCAGGCGGTTGACCTTCACTGCGCGGATGAGCTTGGAGACCCATCCGCCGCGGATGACGTCGTTCTCAGGCTCGCCCCTGCGAATCCGGTCCAGCCCGTTTCCTTCGGTCAAACGTACGTACAGCGTCGTATGGATGAGTAGCCACGGAAAGAGTTCGAGTGCTCGAGCGCGAGTCATACCGCAGACCTTAAGGCGCAGTCTCCGACACCGGAAGTGTAATTTTCGCCACTCGAGGCTTCCGTCTTAGGGTTACGTACTTTATTATACGCGCCGCCTTCGGCTCTTTGGTCAGCGCGTGAGGCTGTTCGTGGCTTGGAGCGTGGCGATGAGGTCGGTGCGTCCGCTGGGTGTGATACGGGGCGCGATGACGGCGTGGGGCTCGTCGCCGAGGGCGATGAGGTGGGCGTGGTGCTGGTACGGATCGTGGGCGTGGATGTCGATGGTGCTGGCCGAGGCGTGGTGGGCGGTTAGGTCGAGCGCTTCGGTGAGGTCGCCGGCGGTGGTGAGGGTCTGTTGTGCCAGTAGCTCGCCGGTCGGGGCTGTCGTGCTGATGGTGATGATGTGCATGGGTGTCTACCTCTTGTAGGTGGTGCGTCCGCCGGCGCGGAACGGGCTGGCGTCGGCGTGGAAGGACTGGCCGTCGTTGTGTTCGGCGTCGAGGCGGTCGAGCAGCTCCTCGAAGGCGCGGACGGTGAATGCGACGGCGCTGGGGAGGTCTTCGGCTTCCTCGAGGGCCTGGCATGTGCCCCAGACTCGTTCGACGAGGTCGGCGGGCAGGCGCACGTTCCAGTTGCGGTATTCGGGGGCGTCGGCTGGGCGGTCGGCCTTCTCCCCTGCCGCGGCCTGGGCGACGAGGCTGTCGGTGGTCTTGCGCTGGCGAACGGGCGGCTTGGCGGCCATCGGTATCAGTTCCTCTCGGCGGTCAGGGTGGTCAGCAGCTCGTGGAAGCTGTCGCGGACGGTGACGGCGGCGATTTCTTTGAGCTCGTCCAGGCCTTGGCCGTTGGCGGCGGCTTCGGCGATGAAGGCGCGGCGTGGGATGTCGTGGGGGTGGACGCGGTAGCCGGAGGCGTCGGCCCATTCGCGGATCTCGGTGGCGACGCGGCCGTGGGTGGCGGTGCGGGTTGTGTCGCGCAGGTTGATGAGGATGTCCGGGTCGGGCAGCGGCCGGGTGGGGCGGAGGTCTTCGTTGATTTCGTCGACGAGTTCGCCGGTGTCGCTGATGCCGTTGAACGAGTCGTTTTCGGGTTCGGTGACGAGCAGGACCCGGTCGGCGGCGTAGAGGGCGTTGATGGTGCCCAGTGACAGGCCGCGGTCGCAGTCGATGACGATGAGGTCGTAGTCGTCGCGGACGGCATCTAGGGCTTTGTGCAGGACTTTGCCGGGGGCTACTCCCCCAAGTGATTGCAGAGCTGCGGCCAGTGCGCCGCGTCCAGACGGGACGATGTCGAGTCCGTCCCGACGGGTGGTGTGGGTGGCCCGGTCGAGGGTGACGCCTGGGGTGCGGGCGTAGATGTCGGCGAGGGTGTGGCCGTCGGGGTCGCGGTCGCCGAGGATGCGCAGGGCCACTCCCCCTTGGGCGTCGTGGTCGATGACCAGGACGCGGCGTCCGTCGGCGACGGCGGCATGGGCGAGCATGAGGGCGCTGGTGGTCTTGCCGACGCCGCCCTTGTGGTTGGCGATCGCGATGACCGTGGTCATGAGCACTTTCCCTTCTTTATGCGTGCATGGTGCGAGTATATCCGCGCATGGTGCGGGCATGGCGCAAGTGTGATGCTCGGGTGAGGGGCGTGTCGTGGCCGGCCACTGGGGCGGGTGGCCGGCGGTCGGGCGTGGCGCCTAGCGGAGCGGCGCCACGCCCGACCGCCCCCGCCGGCCTAGGAGCATGGGTCAGTAATGGCTCG
>NZ_KV823712.1:0-1184 GCF_001815995.1 Dietzia sp. HMSC21D01
CCCCGGCCCCGGCCCCGGCCCCGGCCCCGGTCTCATCCTCGGCCTCGGTCGTCTCCGTGTCCTCCGTGGCGGTGACGGTGGTCTCGACCCCGTCCGCCCCGGTGACGGTGGTCTCGGTGCCGGTGGTCCCGGTTCCGGTCGCGGCGGCGGAGCGCTCGGCCTCGAGTCGCTCGGGCGAGCCCGGACCGCCGTAGGTGCACAGTAGGCCGAGGTCGCCGGAGCCGGTGGGGTCGACCTCCGGCATGTCCGCGCGGGTGAGCTGGATGATCTCCTCGGTGGTCAGGTCCAGCAGTTCGCAGGCGTTGAGCCGCTCGTCGGGTGCGGGTCGGCCCTCGACCATCGCGGCCGCGATGTCGTGTCGGGGATTCGGCGTCAATCGTGGCGGGCCGGAGTCGCCCGCGTCGGGGCCGGCCGTGCACCCGGCGACCGTGGCGACGGCGGTGATCGCCGTGAGGGCGCTGAATCCGCGAGCGAGACGACGACCGCGCGCCGGTCGGGGTCGCTGGGATCGCATGATCCGATCCTACGGTGCGGCCCGCCGTACGGTCCCCCGACGTCCGCCGTTCATCGCGCGTGCGCCGTCCGCTCACCTGGCCCGCCGACACTGCGGGAGTGGAGTCGATATCCGGTGCCGTCCCCGAGGGCGATCGTCGCCAAGGCCCTCCCCTGGACCCGCCCCCGGCGTCGCTTCCGGGGCCCGCGCTCGGGTACCAGCGCTCGAGCCTGCCCGCCCACGGCTGCGCGCCCGAAGGCTGGCGGGAGGCCGTCGCCACCGCGGGGCTCGGTGAGGGCGTCGCCGTGTTCGACGCGCTGGCCGACGATCTGATGTCGCTGTCCGCCCACCGTCGGTCGGGACTGCGCATCACCCCGACCGATCGGGGCCCGTCGGTGGACGTGGTCGTCCTGGACGGGCCCATGCGGGGACCCTGCCGACTCGTCGACCGGATCGACGAGTCGCTGCGGCAGGGCCTCGTCGTCGGCACCCTCGAGGGCAACACCGCGGTGGCCGAGCACCGCTGCCACCTCGACCTCCACCCCGCCACCTCCGCGGTCACCGCCACCGTCCGCACGGTGTGGCGACCCCGGACGTTCTACGTGCTTCCGGGCGCCACCGCGCGCGAGGCGCGCGCCTACGACCGCATGGCCGACCGGCTGCTCCGCGCGCTCGGTGCGCCCCGCCCGGG
>NZ_KV823713.1:0-2835 GCF_001815995.1 Dietzia sp. HMSC21D01
TGGGCGGCCCGGGCGACCGATGCCCGCCGCGACGCGCTGGCCACGGCCTTCCGGGAGATCTCGGAGGCCGCGGCGGAGGAGTTCGTCGGCGAGTACGCGGGCGACGTCGCCGTCGTCACCGGTGCCGGCAAGGGTTCCATCGCCGCGGCGGTCACCGGCCGCCTCCTGGCCGGTGGCGCCACGGTGGTCGCCACCACCTCGAGCCTCGACCAGGGCAAGCTGGCGTTCTTCAAGGATCTCTACCGCTCCAACGCCCGCGGTGGCGCGGCGCTGTGGGTCCTGCCGGCCAACATGACGTCCTACTCGGACGTCGACGCGCTGGTCGAGTGGGTCGGCTCGGAGCACTCGGAGTCGGCCGGCGGTCAGACCACCGTGCTCAAGCCGGCGCTCACGCCGACGCTGCTGTTCCCGTTCGCCGCACCGCGCGTCCAGGGCTCGATGGCCGACGCCGGCCCGCGGGCCGAGACGGAGATGCGCGTCCTGCTCTGGAGCGTGGAGAAGCTCGTCGCCGGGCTCGGCGCGATCGGCGCCGACACGGACGTCGACTCCCGCCTGCACGTGGTCCTGCCGGGCTCGCCCAACCGCGGCATCTTCGGCGGCGACGGCGCCTACGGCGAGGCCAAGGCCGCGCTCGACGCCATGATCGCCAAGTGGGGTTCGGAGAAGGCCTGGTCCCAGCGGGTGACGTTCGTCCACGCGATCATCGGGTGGGTCCGGGGCACCGGACTCATGGGCCACAACGACCCGCTCGTCGAGGCCGTCGAGGCCGCGGGCGTGTCCACGTGGTCCACCGCGGGGATGGCCACCGAGCTGCTGCGCTGGTGCGCACCGGAGTTCCGCGAGGCCGCCGCCGAGAAGCCGGTCACCGTGGACCTCACGGGCGGGCTCGGCACGGCCGACCTCGACATGTCCGCGCTCGCCGCGGACCGGCCCACCGCCTCCGCGACGACCCCGACCGAGGACACCGCCGGCACGATCGCCGCGCTGCCCTCGCTGCCGACGGTCGCCGCCGACGAGCGGCCCGAGTGGGGCGAGGTCACCCAGGACCTCGAGGACATGGTCGTCATCGTGGGCGCCGGCGAGGTCGGCCCCTACGGCAGCGCCCGTACCCGCTTCGAGGTGGAGACCACCGGCGACCTCACCGCCGCCGGCGTGGTCGAGCTGGCCTGGTCGACGGGCCTGATCACGTGGGAGGACTCGCCCCGCGCGGGGTGGACCGTCACGGCCACCGGCGAGGCGATCGACGAGGCGGACATCGCCGAGCGGTTCCGCGGCGAGGTCCTGGCCCGGGTGGGCGTGCGCACGTACGCCGATGACGCCCGCGCCGAGATGTTCGACAACGCCGCACCGCAGCTGACCTCGGTGTTCCTGCCGGAGGACCTGTCCTTCGTCGTGGACGACGAGGCGCAGGCCCGCGCCTACCTCTCGGACGACCCGGAGAACACCGTCGTCACGCAGAGCGAGGACGGGGAGTGGACGGTCGCCCGCAAGGCCGGCACCGAGATCCGCGTTCCGCGCCGCACGATGCTCACCCGCGTGGTCGGTGGCCAGATCCCGACCGGGTTCGACCCCACGGCGTGGGGCATCCCCGCGGACATGGTCTCCGGCATCGACCGGGTGGCCGCGTGGAACCTCGTGGCCACCGTGGACGCCTTCATCTCGTCGGGCTTCACCCCGGCCGAGCTGCTGGCCCACGTCCACCCGGCCGACGTCGCCAACACGCAGGGCACCGGCATGGGCGGCATGACGAGCATGCGCTCGCTGTACATCGACGGCATCCTCGGCCGCAGCCGCGCCAACGACACGCTGCAGGAGGCGCTGCCCAACGTCGTGGCCGCGCACGTCATGCAGTCCTACGTCGGCGGCTACGGCTCGATGGTGCACCCGGTGGCGGCCTGCGCCACCACCGCGGTGAGCGTCGAGGAGGGCTTCGACAAGATCCGCGCCGGCAAGGCCGAGTTCGTGGTCTCCGGCGGGTTCGACGACCTGTCCATCGAGGGCATCCAGGGCTTCGCCGACATGTCCGCCACCGCCGACTCCGCGGCCATGGCGGCCAAGGGGATCGACGAGCGGTACTACAGCCGGGCCAACGACCGCCGTCGCGGCGGGTTCGTCGAGTCGGCCGGCGGTGGCACCATCCTGCTCGCCCGTGGTGACGTCGCGGCCCGCATGGGCCTGCCCGTCCTGGGCGTGGTCGGCTGGGCCGGCTCGTACGCCGACGGCGCGCACACCTCCATCCCGGCTCCCGGGCTGGGTGCGCTGGGCGCCGGTCGCGGCGGGAAGCGCTCGCCGCTCGCCCGCGGCCTCGCCCAGCTGGGCCTGACCGCCGACGACGTGGCCGTGGTGAGCAAGCACGACACCTCGACCAAGGCCAACGACCCCAACGAGTCGGACCTGCACGAGCGTCTCGCCGAGGCGATCGGCCGGTCCGAGGGCAACCCGCTGTTCGTGGTGTCGCAGAAGACGCTCACCGGCCACGCCAAGGGCGGTGCCGCGGCGTTCCAGCTCATCGGGCTCACCCAGATGCTGCGGTCGGGCACCATCCCGCCCAACCGCTCCCTGGACTGCGTCGACGACGTCCTGGACCACCACCGGCACCTAGTGTGGCTGCGCGAGACGCTGCAGCTGGGCGGCGACCTGCCCCTCAAGGCCGGTCTGCTCACCTCGCTGGGCTTCGGACACGTCTCCGGCCTCATCGCCGTGGTGCACCCGGAGGCCTACCACCGCGCCGTGGCCGCGGCGTACGGCGAGGACGAGGCCGAGCGCATCCGCGAGGCCGGCCTGCGCCGCGAGCGCGAGGGCGCCCGGCGCCTGACCGACGCCATCTACGGCGGC
>NZ_KV823714.1:0-1829 GCF_001815995.1 Dietzia sp. HMSC21D01
CACGCGGTGGCCGGCCGGCGACCGGCGATCGAGCGCATGGCCGCGTCCACGGCCTCGACGGAGGGGGAGGCCACCTCGTCGGCGATCCGGCCGTCGGCCAGCACCAGCACCGTGTCGGTGTGGGCGGCGGCGTGCGCGTCGTGGGTGACCATGACGACCGTCTGACCGGTCTCGCGCGCGCACGCGCCGAGGAGCCCGAGCACGGCCTCGCCGGACTCGGAATCGAGGTTGCCGGTGGGCTCGTCGGCGAACACCACGTCGGGGCGGGGCAGCAGGGCGCGCGCGATGGCCACCCGCTGCTGCTGGCCGCCCGACAGCTCATGGGGGCGGCGCCTGAGGAGGTCCCCGATCCCGAGCTCACCGACCAGGGCGTCCAGGCGCGCGCGATCGGGGCGGCGGAACGCCATCCGGACGGGCAGCACGATGTTCTCCCGCACGGACAGCGCGGGTACGAGGTTGAAGGACTGGAACACGAAGCCCACGCGGGTGCGTCGCAGTCGGGTGCGGCCGGCGTCGCGCAGGCGCGTGACCTCGGTGGACCCGATCGTCACGGTGCCGGCGTCGGGGGTGTCGAGGCCCGCGAGGCAGTGCATGAGCGTGGACTTCCCGCTGCCGGAGGGGCCCATCACCGCGGTCCAGCGGCCCTTGTCGATGGCCACGTCGACCCCGTCCAGCGCCCGCACCGTCACCCGCCCGTGGGAGTAGGTCTTGCGCAGGCCCTTGGCCCGGATGGCGATCTCGGGGGGTGGGGTCACGTGGGTCCTTCCGTCGCGGCTGGCGTCCGAGAGGTGAGTGTAGGGATCGCCGCGGCGCGCCGAGAATGTCTGTGGCTCGCGTGACTGGTGTGACGTACGATGCGTGTGTGACTGGGCTGGGCCCGGTCGTGCCCAGCTCCCGGACGACAAGGTGACCTCATGTTCCAGCGACGCTCGCACCGCACCGCCCCCCGTTCCCGCACGCTCGCCCTCGGTGGCGCCCTGGCCGCGCTCGCCGTGGTCGGAGGCGGCACGGTCGTGGCCGTGACCGACCCGACCGCCGTCCACGCCGGCGACATCCAGCTCGCGCAGAACGCCACCGATCAGGCCGCTGCGCAGGAGATGCCGCTCGGGACGCCCGTGAACCTCGACCTCGAGCCCGTCGTGGCCCGCGCCGCCGGCGGCACCATCCCGGCCGGCACCACCATCCAGGTCACCGGCCTGCCCGACGGCCTCACCCAGGACGGCTGGGTCATCTCCGGCACGCCCACCCGCGCCGGGGAGTACGAGGTGCTCGTGACCGTGTCCAACGGGGCGCTGTCCCAGTCGCAGAAGGTCGCCATCACCGTCGTCGACGGTGCCGGGGCGGCCGGGCAGGCTGCAACCACCGACGGCGCCGGGGCGGACGCGGAGGGCGACACGGATCCCTCCGCCACCGCCGAGCCGTCCACCACCGACGAGCCCACCACCGACGACGCCCGGCCCGATCCCACGCTCTCGGCGGCGCCCGGCGATCCGAGCCTGGCCGACGGCGCCACCGGGGACGAGAACGAGGCCGGGGACGACGGCGAGGCCGGCACCGGCCCGGACCTGTGCTCGGTCGTCGGGGACGGCGAGCTGGACGGCGCCTCGCTGGCCCAGCTGCTGCCGCTGGTGACCGGCGACCAGGACGGTGCCTCGTCGGGCCTCGTCCTGATGCTGGTCAACGCGGTCGTGGGGCTGCTGCCGTCCGTCCTCGGCGACAGCGGCTCGCTCGGGGGGATCGGCTCTGCGGGGGAGATGCTCTGCACGATCTCGCCCGCACTGCTCGGCGGCCAGTCCGCGGGCGCCGCCGGGGACGACGCCACCCCCGCC
>NZ_KV823715.1:0-1202 GCF_001815995.1 Dietzia sp. HMSC21D01
TGTCGCGGGCGGGTTCCGGCGAGCGCACGGGGCCGCGGCCCCAGGACCACAGCGCGCCGGCGCCGTCGATCCCGTAGGGGGACGATTCGCTCGCCCCGACCCACCGCAGGGGCGGCAGCCCCGGCACCGGCCGCGGGGAGGTGAGGACGGTGTCGTCGGTCGTGCCGTCGCCGAGGATCCCCGTGACGGTGCGTCCCCAGGTCCAGACGGTGCCGGCCGAATCGAGCGCCAGCGCGAAGTGCTGGCCGCCGGCCACCTGCACGACCTCGGCGTCACCGAAGCCGTCCACGCGGACGGGCCGGTTGGTCTGCCCGCCGCGCGGTTCCACTCCCAGCAGGCCGTGGACGTTGTTGCCCCAGGCGCACACCTCGCCCGTCGCGGTGGCGATCACCGCGGCCCCGCTCGCGTCGGACACACTGACCGCCCCGGGGACGTCGCGGATCCGGCGGACCGTGGTCCCGGGCGGTTCACCGAGGATCTCGGTGAGGTTGACGCCCCAGCCCAGGACACCACCGTCCGAGCGGAGGGCGAGGGCGCTGAGGGAGCCGTCGGCGACGGAGACCACCTCGTCGACGCCCTGCACCGCGGCCGGGGTGGTGCGGACGGGGGAGTCGCCCCGGAACCCGCCGGAGGCGGTGAACGAGTCGCCCCAGCCGGAGACGGTGCCGTCCGCGTGGGTGATGAGGAACGCCGACCCCACCGCGGCCACCGAGATCGCGTCCGAGACCCCGGGTACACGGCGCGGCAGCAGGGTCTGCCCGGCGCCGCCGGCCGTCCCGGCGAGGAGGCCGTCGTGGTCGACGCCCACCACGGAGACGGTCCCGCCGGCGTGCACGGCGGCCAGGGCGGTGCCGGCGTCGGCGACCGAGACGACGTCGTCCCACCCGGGGACCGGGCCCATGGGCAGGCCGCTCCGGATCACCTGACCGATGAGGTGGGCCTGTCCGGGCTCGTGGCGGGGGGCGGTGGGGAAGGCAGTGGAGTCCGAGCAGGCGGACGCGAAGAGGACGGCGCGGTCGGCGGGGCTGCACGCGGTCGTCCCGCCGAGCGCGAGGCAGACGGCGGTGGTCACGGTGACGACGCGCAGCGGGATCCGCATCCCCGGATTCTGCTGGGGCGGCGGGCGCTTGTCGAGCGGTTCGTCAGCTGCGCAGGCGGTCGGCGCGGCGGAACGCGCGCCGCTGCTCGGCGGCGTCGCGGTC
>NZ_KV823716.1:0-1356 GCF_001815995.1 Dietzia sp. HMSC21D01
TCGAGCCCGGCCGGGCCTCACCGGCCGGGCTCGAACGCTTCCCGGGGAGGCGTCAGCGGGTGTCGACCGCCTTCTCCGCGGCCTCCGCCCACTCACGCCACTGCGCGGCCTGCGCCCGGGCGCTCTCCGCGTCCTCGCCCCTGCCCGCGGCGTCCGCCTTGGCGGCCTGGTCCTCGAAGTCGCGGACCCGGTCCCAGAACTGGCCGGCGCGCGCCTTGGCCTCCGGATCCGTGCGACGCCACTCCGTGTCCGCCGCGTCGGCGACCGCCTTCTCCAGGGCCCGGATGCGACCCTCGAGCCGCCCCATCCTGTCGCGGGGGACCTTGCCGATCTCCTCCCACCGGGACTGCAGCTCCCGCAACGTCGACCGGGCGGCGGCCAGGTCGGCGGCCGGGTCGATCCGGCCCTCGTACTCGGCGAGCAGCGCCTCCTTGGCCTCGGCGTTCGCCTCGAACTCGGCATCGCGCTCGGCGGCCGCCGCGTGCCGGGCGTCGAAGAAGGTGTCCTGGGCGGCCTTGAACCGCTTCCACAGCGCGTCATCCGCCTCGCGCGGCGCGCGGCCGGCGGCCTTCCACTCGTCCATGAGCTTGCGGAACGCCGTGGCGGTGTCGTTCCAGTCGGTCGACCCCGACAAGGCCTCGGCGCGCTCGACGAGATCCTCCTTGACCCGCTTCACCGATGCGCGGTTGCGGTCCAGTTCGGCGAAGTGGGACCCGCGCCGGCGGTTGAACGCCTCCCGGGCCTTGGAGAAGCGCCTCCACAGCGCGTCGTCCGTCTTGCGGTCGATCCCGCGGATCGTCTTCCACTCCTCGAGGATGTTCCGGAGCCGATCGCCCGCCGCTTTCCACTGGGTCGAGGACGCGCCGATCTCCTCGGCCTCGGACGCGAGAGCCTCCTTCCGGGCGATCGCGGCCGCGCGCTGCTCGTCCTTACGCCGACGCGCGGTCGCCTCGACCTCGGAGGACCGCTCGATGACCGCGGTGAGACGCGACGCCAGCGAATCGAGGTCGCCCACGGCCGCGGCGGTCGGGATCTGCTCGGCGAGTGCCTCGGCGGAGGCCCGGGTCTTGCGCGCGTCCTGCGGGTGCGATTCCAAACGCGTCTCCAGCAGGGACACCTCGGCCGCCAGGTCGTCGAAGCGGAGCCCGAAGTGGGCCAGCCCCTCCTCGGGAGCCCCCGCCTGCCAGGAGCCCACCTGGCGCTCACCGTCACCGGTGCGCACGAACACCGCGCCCGTCTCGTCGACCCGACCCCACTGTGACGGGTCGGAACCGCGCGTCGTCCGGACATCGGTCGCGGGAGCGGGCCGCGGAGCCACCTTCCGGGCGAGCGCCGCGGGCGACGGTGCGCCCGGCC
>NZ_KV823717.1:0-4513 GCF_001815995.1 Dietzia sp. HMSC21D01
AGGCCCCGGCCGAACACCGCCTCGCGCCCGGCCTCCCCCGCCACCGGCTCGGCCAGCGCCACGTCGGAAACGGGCATCGCGACCCCCTCGACCGGCACCTGCACGGACAGCCCCGAGACGCGCGGCAGACCCCGCACCGCGCCGGCGGCCTCGGCGACCGACCACGCCTCACCCGCGCTGACGAGGGCCCAGCGGTGGGCGTCGGGGTCGCGGGCGCGGCCCTCGTCGTCGTCGCCATCATCACCGGATCCCCCCGGGACGTCCGTCCCGCCGCCCACGGTGACCAGTGAGGCGGCCGCGCGGTCGAGGTAGTCGCCGACGCGCTCGCCGGGGTCGGGGCCCAGGGCGTCGCTCATCACCCCCGGGCTCCGCGGGAGCTCGGTGCGCAGCGCGGTGAGGATCGTCACCAGCGCCAGGACGACCACCACCCCCACGCCGGCGGCCCGCAGCAGCCGCGCGGCGCCGGTCATGCGTCGCGGAGGACGTCGATCGCGTGCTGCAGGTCGTCGGGGTACCGGCTCGCGAAGTCCACGCGCGCCCCCGTGCCCGGATGCTCGAAGCCCAGGCCCACCGCGTGCAGCCACTGCCGCTCGAGCCCCAGCCGCCGCGCGAGGACCGGGTCCGCGCCGTACGTGAGGTCACCCGCACACGGGTGGTGCAGCGCCGAGAAGTGCACGCGGATCTGATGGGTGCGCCCCGTCTCGAGCTTCACCTCGACCAACGTCGCCGCCTGGTGCGCCTCGAGGGTGTCGTAGTGCGTGATCGACGGCTTGCCGTCGGAGGTGACCGCGAAGCGCCAGTCGTTCGACGTGTGCCGGCCGATCGGCGCGTCGATCGTCCCCGAGAGCGGATCGGGGTGGCCCTGCACCAGCGCGTGGTAGGTCTTGTCGACAGTCCGGTCGCGGAACGCCCGCTTGAGCAGCGTGTACGCCCGCTCCGACGCCGCCACCACCATGAGGCCGGAGGTCCCCACGTCGAGGCGGTGGACGATCCCCTTGCGCTCCGGCGGTCCCGAGGTCGAGATGCGGTACCCGGCGGCGGCCAGGCCGCCGATCACCGTGGGACCGGTCCACCCGACCGAGGCGTGCGCGGCCACACCGACGGGCTTGTCGACGACGACGATGTCCGCGTCCGAGTACACGACCGCCATCCCCTCGACCGGCTCGGCGACCACCGCCGGCTCGGCCCGCGGCTCCGGCATCTCTACCTCGATCCAGGACATCCCGGTGAGCTTGTCGGACTTGCCCACGGTGCGGCCGTCGAGCAGAACCTTGCCCTCGCCGGCCAGGTCCGCCACCGCGGTGCGCGAGATGCCCAACAGCCGGGAGACGCCGGCGTCGACGCGCATGCCGTCGAGACCGTCCGGCACGGGGAAGTTACGCAGCTCACCCATCGGCCGGGTCCCCCTTGGCGACGGGGGCGGCGTCGTCCGACACGCGCGAGCCGTCGAAGTCGATGTTGCGCAGGACCGCCACCGCCACCACGATCACACCGGCGACCAAGCAGGAGTCCGCCACGTTGAACACCGGCCACCAGCCCACGGACAGGAAGTCCACGACGTGGCCCTGCAGGATCCCGGGCGCCCGGAAGTAGCGGTCCACGAGATTGCCGGCGGCGCCGCCGAGGATGAGGCCCAGCCCCCACGCCCACCATGTGGAGTGGACGCGGCGGGAGAACCACAGCAGCCCCAGCACCACGACCGTGGCGACGACGCTGAGCACGACCGTCGACTCCGTACCCATCGAGAACGCGGCGCCGGGATTGCGCAGCAGCACCAACCGCACCGTGTCACCCACGAGCTCGATCGGGCGGGCGTTCTCCAGGTTGGCCACCGCGAGCACCTTGGTGACCTGATCGATCAGGACCACCACGCCCGCGATCGCCAGCATGACCGCCGGCCCCGCGCGGAAGTACCCGGGCGCGGTGGCCCGAGGTCCGGGTGTGCTCGCTCCCGCGGCGTCAGGCCGCGTGCCGTCGGTCTCCGTCATGCCGCCCAGTATCCCTGATGATGTCGCCGACCCGACGGCTGCGGGTGGGCGACCCTCTAGGCTCGGGGCGTGGACCCGCGATCGACCGTCATCCCCGGCCCCTCCCGAACCACCCGCCGCGAGCGTGGCGGCGACCGAGGACGGGGTGGCCGCGGCGGCTCCGGTCGACGTCTCCTCGCGGCCGCGCTCGCGGCCACCCTCGTAGTCGGTACCGCCGGGTGCGCCGACGACGACGCCTCTGACCCCGCCGCCTCGGGGCAGGCGACGACCACCGGGGCGGGCGCCGCTGCGGACCCGGACGCGCAGGCGCTCGAGCCCGAGGTGAGCGTCGACCCCGGACCCGCCCCCACCGTGGAGCTGGTGGACGCCGGGCAGGGCGAGCGGCGGGTACTCGCCTACGCCCCGTCGCTCGAACCGGCGGTCGTGGCCGTGACCCGTGCAGCCACGTCCCGCACCGAGGTCCCGGGTTCCGAGCCGAGGGTCGACGACACTCCGGAACAGACACTCACCCTGGAAGGGCGTTCCGAACCGGACGTCGACGGCGCCCAGCGGGCGACCGTCACCGCGCGCGAGTTCACCTCCGTCGACGACCGCCGGTCCGCGCAGTTCGCCACCGCGCCCGGTTTCACCGTCACCTGGACCCGCAGCGCCGACGGCGTCATCCGCGAGCTCTCACTGGCGGCACCGGCGGGTGCGACCGACGCCGCTCGCGCCGGCGTCGAGATCACCGCCAACGCGATCTCGGACGCGACCGTCGCGTTCCCCACCGAGGAGATCGGCGTGGGCGCCCGGTGGACGGTCACCCGGCAGGTCGACGACGCGGTCGCCCCGACCCGGGTCACCACCTACGAGCTGGTGGACCTCGACGGCGACGTCGCCACCGTCCGGTCACGCACCGAGGCCCCCGATCCGCAGGACACCCTCACCGCACCCGCGCCCGACGGCGGGCCGGGCGTCACCCTGGACGTGGAGTCCTACGACGTCTCCGGCTCCGGCGAGCTGACGGTCGACCTCCGGGCCGCCCTGCCGGTGGGCGGGACGACCGAGTCCTCCACGCGGACCGCCTACGTCGACCCGGATTCCGGACGACGGTCGACCTACGAGGAGGACTCGGAACTGAGCTTCCGCACGGTGGACTGACCGCCGGCGCGGCGCCCGGCGGTCGCCCGGATCAGGCCGCGGCGCAGGTGGCCGGCGGCTGGAGCCCGGCGTTGGTGATCAGCGCGCAGGCGAAGGACTTCTGCAGCTGCCACTGGCCGTTCTGGTTGATGAACTGCGCCTGGACGTTGATGTCCTCCTGGCCCGGCTGGGTGATCACCGCGTTGGCGATGAGCGTGCCCGGGATGTCGCCCTCCGCCACGCCGGTGATCGTCACGCCGGCACCCTGCTCGGCCTTGAGGGCGGCGATCTGGTCGAAGATCTCGGGCGCCTCGGCACCCCCCTCGACGAGGTCGACCTTCTCCTCCACCGGAACGGCGGGATCGGACGCCCGGTCGAGGAGCCCGGTCAGCTCCGCGGCGGTGGGCACGGCGGCGGTCTCCTGCGCGCTCGTGGTGGGCGCGGGTGCGGTCTCGCGCTCATCGCCTCCACCCCCACAGGCGGCGAGGCCACCCATGGCGAAAGCGGACAGGGAGAGAGCGGCGATGGTCCGTCGAAGACTCACGCGGGGGTCCTTTCGTCGAGATGTGGGGCACCGGGCATCCGGCGCCGAGCCGGTCCCGGCTCCGAACCGTGTCACCGGCCCAACGAACACTGGTCGGTCATTGTTCCATCGTCGGCGGCCCGGGTGTTTGACGACGAGCCGCCCGCACAGCACTGTGGACCGGGTGACCAGCGGCCAGACCAGCACCGATACCCCCCACATCGTGATCTGCACCACCGGCGGCACGATCACCGCCTCCACGACGCCCGAGGGCGCGGTGGTGGCCGGGGACTCCGATCCGGCCACGGCGGCGATGCTCGACGCGCTCCGCGCCGTGCTGCCCGGCGAGATACGGGTGAGCGCCCGCGCCGTCCTCGACGCCGACTCCTCCACCTTCGGACCCGCCGAGTGGGACCTGATCGTCGACACCGTCGCGGACGTCCTGGCCGACCCGGAGGTCTCCGGGGTGGTCGTGACCCACGGGACGGACACCCTCGAGGAGACCGCCATCGCGCTGGACCTGCATCACGCGGACCCGCGGCCCGTGGCGCTCACGGGCGCGCAGCGTGCCGCCGACCACCCCGAGGCCGACGGGCCCGCGAACCTGCTCGACGCGGTGCTGTTGGCCGCCGACCCGGTCTCCCGCGATCTGGGGGTGCTGGTGGTGCTCGGGCGGGCGATCCTTCAGGCCCGCGGGGTGCGCAAGTGGCACACGACCGATTCCGTCGCCTTCGCCCGAAACTCCCCCGAGCACCCGGTGGAGGACCTGCCGCCGGAGCTCGAGCGCCCCACGCTGACCGGGCGGGCCCGGTTCGCCGACACCCGGGTGGACGTGGTCGCCTGCCCGCCGGGCTCCGACGCCGCGGCGGTGAACGCCTGCGTC
>NZ_KV823718.1:0-822 GCF_001815995.1 Dietzia sp. HMSC21D01
GACGGGGCTGGGGTTGCGGCGTTGCTGACGTGCCCAGGCATCGGCCTCGGAGCGTTGTTGCTCGCGCCGGTACTGGGCCAGCGGCCCGTCGGGGCGGGTGAGCATGACGGTGCCGTCGGGGGTGGTCACGATCAGGGTGCCATCGGGCTGGAGCTGGTAAGTCCAGTCGGAGAAGGTTTTGAACCGGTGATGGCGCCGGCATTGGGCCACCAGGTTCGCCTCGATGGTCAGGCCACCGGCGGCGGGGTCGGCGTGATTGAACGGCACCACATGATCCAGATCGCAGTCGTCGGCGGGGATCGCGCACCCGGGGTGGCGGCAGGTGCCGTCGCGGAGCCGGACCCGGCGCGCCAACTGGGCACCGGGCCGGTACCTCAGGGCGGCGTCGGTGTCGTCGGCGGCACCGATGCGGGGATCGACCTGCTCGAAGGAGGCCCCATCCGAGGTGGCGAGCATCTCCAGCAGGGTCTGCAGGGCCGCTTCGCCGGTGCGGGCGAACTCCACCCGCGCCCCGTGCTCGTCGCGGCCGTTGTCTCCGGTGGCGATGACGGTGACCTTCGGCCGCAACACCGGAGCCTGACCGGCGCCGCCGGTGGGAGCGCCCGCAGCGCCGTCGGCGGCATCGTCTGTGCTCGCGGCGTCCTCGGAAGCGTCGGCAGCGTCGGGGCGAGTGGGGGTGTCGCCGCAGATCAGGGACATCAGGGCGTCGGCGCGGCGTTCGGCTTTGGAGTAGTTCGGCTCCGGCTCAGGCCCGTCCGGGGCGGCGGCCGTGGCGTCGGCGTCGGCGGCCTGGTGTTCGGCGACCCGCTGGTCGAGGGCTTC
>NZ_KV823719.1:0-952 GCF_001815995.1 Dietzia sp. HMSC21D01
AGGCGGTCGGCGAGGCCACCAGCGCGGTGGGGTCCGCCGCCGCCGAGGCCACGAGCGCGGTGGGTGACGCCACGCGCGACGACGGCGAGGGCGACCCCGACGCCACGACTGGCGACCAACCGCAGCCCGAGGACTCCACGGGCGGCGAGGGCGGGTCGGGGAACCCGGACGAGGAGTTCCTGCGCGACATCGGGCGGGTGGGCGTGGACGCCGGGAACGAGCAGGACTATCTCGCCCGCGGCCGCGACGCATGCGCCTCGCTCGACGCCGGAACCGGCTACGTCGACGTGCTCCGGCAGTACAACGACGCCCACCCCGACGCCCCGGTCACCGAGGCGCCCGTCGTGGTCACGGCGGCGGTCAAGGCGTTCTGCTCGCACCACCTGCCGCAGGTCGGCGAGGGTGACGGGGGCGGGGGCGGCGAGGTCGGCGAGGCCGGGGGCGGCGCCTGACGCGGGAGACCCGGCCCTGTCTCAGACGCCGGCCCGGTCGAGTTCCTCCGCGGTCAACCGTCGCCCGAGAGCGATGAGCTCGTCTGCCCGGTGGAAGTCGAAGGTCGAGCACGCGTCGGAGGGCACCTCGACCAGCACGTCCGGGCGGTTGCCCGCGAGGCGGTAGGCCGTCACGATGCTCTCCATCGCCTCGATGGATTGCGTGACCACGTCGAAGATGCGCAGCGAAGCGGGAAGCGACTCCTCGTCGCCGTCGGCCACCTCCTCCTCGCCGTGCTCCACGGCCTCCTCGACCTCGTGGGAGAGCTGCCGCGGCGTCTTCGCACCGACCGAGCCGTCGGAAGCGGTGACGGTCGCACCGGCGTCCACCCCGTCGACGGCGGCGACGTCCGGATCGGGTTCGGGGTCCTGACCGAAACGGGCGGCGATGAGCCGGATCAGGTCGGCGTCGCGGACGTCCGCCGCCGCGGTGCGGATCCGGCCGGCCAGCCGTCCCGCCG
>NZ_KV823720.1:0-9796 GCF_001815995.1 Dietzia sp. HMSC21D01
GGAATCCCGGCGCGCGCCGGTCACCGCGCGAGCCTCAGGCCGGCGGCCGCCCACCGCGACGCGGCCGGGAAGAAGTTGCGGTACGTGTGCCGCGTGTGGCCGGCGGGCGTGAGGGCGCTGCCGCCGCGCAGGACGTGCTGGTCGGACATGAACTTGCCGTTGTACTCGCCGGCCGCGCCCTCCTCGGTGACGAAGCCGGGGTACGGCAGGTAAGCGCTCGAGGTCCACTCCCACACGCCGCCGATCGTGCGGTCGGCGACGGTCCGCGGGTGGCACCGGTCGGGGTCGAGTTCGTCGCGGATCTCCCAGCCGGTGGTGGCGACCTCCCACTCGAACTCGGTGGGCAGCCGCGCCCCGGCCCAGCGCGCGTAGGCGTCGGCCTCGTAGAAGGAGACGTGGATGACCGGTTCGGCGTCGACGACCGGGCGCCGCCCGCTGAGCGTGAAGGTGGTCCACTCGCCGTCGACGGCGCTGCCGGCGTCGGCGCGCGCATCGCCCGTGTTGTCCTCGCGCCGCCAGTACCCGGGCGCGTCCCAGCCCTCGGCCTGCACGGTCGCCCACCCGTCCGACAGCCACAACTCGGGACGTAAGTAACCGCCGTCGGCCATGAACCGCTTCCACTCGCCGACGGTGACCTGGCGAGTAGCGACCTCGCCGCCCGGGATCCACACGCGGTGGCGGGGCCGTTCGTTGTCGTAGGAGAACCCCGCGGGCGGTATGTGGGCGCCGGGAGTGTTGGCGCCGGGTGCGTTGGCGCCGGGTGCGTTGGCGCCGGGTGTATTGCCGCACGCGGGATCGGGCGCGCCGATCTGCGCGACCCCCTCGACGACGGCGAGCCATTCCGTCTCCCCCGGCGTCGCGGCGGCCGGGTCGGCGGGCCTGTCGACGTACACGGGATCGGTCGGGTTGTGGGAGAAGAGGTGCTTGATGTCCATGAGCAGCAGTTCCTGGTGCTGCTGCTCGTGATGACAGCCCAGCTCGAGCAGCTCGAGGCCGCGCTCGTCGATGTCGTCCGCCTCGAGGGCCGCGACCACGGCCTCGTCGACCCGCGCCCGGAAGTCGGCGATCTCCGCGACCGACGGCCGCGTGATGAGTCCGCGCTCGGGGCGCGGCTGCCGGGGACCGACCGCCTCGTAGTAGGAGTTGAACAGGAAGCGGAACACCGGCTCCGGCGAGGAGTACCCGGGCACCCGACCCAGCACGAACTCTTCGAAGAACCACGTGGTGTGCGCGCGGTGCCACGCCGCGGGGCTGGCGGCGGTCATGGACTGGGGGATCTGGTCCTCGGCACTGAGGCGGGACGCGAGCAGATCCGTGAGCCGGCGGACCCGGAGGAATCTCTCGACGATGCTCCCCGTGCGAGGAGCGGTGCTGACGGAGCCGACTGTCATGGGATCCCCCGTGGTTCGTGGTCGACGGCAGGCGGTCTGGGACGGGGACCGGTCGGCCCCCGGCGTTTCCGCCACCCTAGCCACGGCCTCCGGCACCGCCCACCGATTCGTTAGTCGAACGGGATGCCGGCCGCCGTCCCGCCGCGTTCGGCGGCGGCGTCTCGGCGCGCGGCGGCGTCGTTGCGCCGCTCGTGCTCGAGCAGCCGCAGTCGGTACTCCGGGCAGTTGCCCATTCCGCCGTCGGCGCGGATCACGCGGTGGACGGGGATGACGAACGGCACCGGCACGATGCTGCACAGCCGGCCCACCCGCCGGGCGTTGCGTGGTCGTCCGGCGTCCACGCTGATCTGCCCGTACGTGGATGTCTCGCCGTACGGGATGCGCTGGATCTCGCGGTAGACCTCGCGCGAGAACTCGTCGTGAACGCCGGCGGCGGCCCAGTCGAGCGGGACGTCGAAGCCGCGTAGCTCGCCGGCCAGGTAGGCCATCACCTGACGCGCGAGTCGGTTCAGATGCCCACCAGCGCCGCCGGGCCCGCTGTCGGGGTCCTCGTCGTCGTCCCCTCCCCGTCCGTCACCGTGTTTCACGTCGAACCATGCGTCGACCGCGTGGAGTTCGCTCTCGTCGACCTGCTGCAGACGTGACACTCCCACGGCCGTGGCCTCGACGATCATGAGGCCGGCCGCGGTCTCGAGCAGCCGCGCGGCGACGCCGGGCGTCCGGGCCGCGCGCACGCTCACACCACGCTCGGACGGTCCGGGTTGGTGACGTCGGCGTCGGCGGTATCGAGCTTCTCGAACAGGGCGTCGGCACCGTCGCGACCGATCGCGGACATCTCCGCGGTGGTGATGGGCACGGCCTGCAGGCGCGTGAGCAGGGGGCCGGCGCCGTCGGGGCCGCCGGTCTCGTCGACGACCTGCAGTTCCGGCCACAGGAACGGCGGCGTGAGGACGAGGTGCTCGCAGCGACGCCCGGGATCGACCAGGCCGACCGCGTTGGGGATCACCGCGCCGGGCGCCACGTGGATCGAGCCGGTCGCCACTGCCAGCGCGCAGGCGTCCAGGACGTCGGCCATCGCGCGGTGCCCCGTGCGGCCGACCGTGACGAACTCACTGCGGATCTGACGCCCTTCGGGCGTGGTGACGTTGGTGGGCAGCTCCCGCGCGCCGATGGTGGCGTAGGTGGAGAAGCCGACGGCGGGGACGTTGTCGACGACGACGATGTCGCAGTGCCATTCGGTGGTCTTCCCCTCCTCGTCCGGCTCGGTCTCGTGCGGGTAGCGCAGGACGCGGACCTTGTCCTTGCCGCCGAGGATGCCCTCGAGGCCGGAGAGATCGGCCGTGTCCGGGCCGGGGAGGGTGTTCTCGTCGCTCATGCCAGTGCTCGCAGACGTGGTTCGAGGTCGGCCTCGAACAGGTCGAGGAAGCGCTTCTGGTCGTGACCGGGTGCGTGGAAGACCAGGTGGTTGAGGCCCGCGTCGACGTACTGCTTGACCTGCTCCACGGCGTCGTCCGGGTCCGAGGCGACGATCCAGCGCTTGGCGACCTGCTCGATCGGCAGCTCGTCGGCCAGGCGCTCCATCTCTCGCGGCGAGTCCACCGAGTGCTTCTGCTCCGGCGTCAGGCTCAGCGGCGCCCAGAAGCGGCAGTTCTCCAGGGCTTTCTCCGGGTCGGGGTCGTAGCTGATCTTGATCTCGATCATCCGGTCGATCGTCGAGGAGTCACGCTCGTTGATCCGCGCGCCCTCCTCGACCGCGGGCAGGAGCTTGTCCGTGTAGAGCTCCATACCCTTGCCGGAGGTGCAGATGAAGCCGTCGCCGACGCGACCGGCGTACTTGGCCACGACCGGGCCACCCGCGGCGATGTAGACCGGCACGCCGCCCTCGGGAACGTCATAGAGGAACGCGTCCTTGGTGGAGTAGAAGTCGCCGGAGAAGCTGGTGGTCTCACCCGTCCAGAGCTCACGCATGAGGCGGACGGACTCCCGCAGTCGCGCGAAGCGCTCCTTGAACTCCGGCCACTCGCCCCGGTGGCCCGTGGCGATCTCGTTGAGCGCCTCACCGGTGCCCACGCCGAGGAAGACGCGCCCCGGATAGAGGCACGCCATGGTGGCGAACGCCTGGGCCAGTACCGCGGGGTTGTAGCGGAACGTCGGGGTGAGCACGGAGGTGCCCAGCTGGATGGTGCTGGTTCGCTCCCCTACGGCCGTGAGCCAGGCCAGGGAGAACGGGGCGTGGCCGCCGTCGTGGCGCCAGGGCTGGAAGTGGTCGGAGACCGTGGCCGAGTCCATGCCCGCCTGCTCCGCCATCACCGCGAACTCCACGAGATCGCGCGGCCCGAACTGCTCGGCCGAGGCCTTGTATCCGAGCTTGAGGGAGGGGGTGTCGGGCATCGGCTTCTCCTACGTCTAGGCGTGTGGCCAGGTGTACGTCGACGTTGTTCACTGGGGCGTTCACAGCGGCGTTCGCGGTGGCGTTCGTTGCGGCGTTCGTTGCGGCGTTCGTTGCGGCGGCACTCCGTCGCGCGGGCCACTGCGCCGAGTATGCCAGTGGCCTGCGACACTCGTAGCGCCCTGTCCCCACCTCGACGCTCCGAGGTCGCCTCGGCGCGGAAGGTGCACGGGTAGCCGACGCGTCAGCGCCCCGGCCGCGACATGGCCGCCGGAACATCTGATGAGATCGGCCACACGCCGCGGGTTGCTGTAACGACTACGGCCGCGTCAGCAATATTCTTCGTGAACCGGAAGTCACCGCGCATCGCGTGGCCAGGGTGCCCTCCCCTGAACCGACCTCCGGGCGAGCGCACGTTCGGAGGAGTCATGCGGACCAGGCACGCGGCCACCGCCCTGGTGACCCTCGCCGCCTCCTCCGCCTGCGCCCTCGGCACCACGCTGATCCTCCAGGATCGGCAAGAGCAGGCCCGCGAATCCGAGCTCCGCAGTTCCGCCTGGTCCGTCCAGGCGTCCACCGACTTCGGCACCACCTGGACCGCGCCCATCTCCTCCTACGGTGGCCACTTCCCCGTCCGAGTCGACACCGCCGGCCTGCGGGACCGCTCCGCCTACCAGCCGCTCACCCTCCGCACGAGCGTCGACTCGCGCGACGACGCCCACGTGGCGATCGGCGAGGGCGTCCTCGTGGACGGCGACCCGGCCACCGCCGCCGACGTCCGGATCCGGGCGGTCGCCTCCCGCGGAGGCGCATGTGCGGCGCCGGCCTTCCGCCTCGACTCGGACAACGTCCTCGCCGGGGACGGTGAGGAACCGGTGCCCGTCGGCGCCCCCACCTCCGACGTCCCGCTGATCCTGCCCGGCGCCACCCGCACCACGCCCGGCGCAGCGGTGACCGTGTGCCTCGAACTGAGCATGGACGCCAACTCCCCGGCGCCCGACTCGGTCCTCACGCTGGCGTGGCCCGTGGATATCGCCCGCAGCGACGCCACCGACTGAATCGCCCGCCCGGTCGCCCGCCCGGTCGGCTACTCAACCGCCGGCGGCCTCGTCGTAGATCCGCGCATAGGCCGCGATGACGCTCGTCGGATCAGCGCCCGCGACCCGCGGCGGGACGGCCCGGGGATTCTCCAACGCCGCCCGGACCGCCACCCCCACCGCGGACGGATCGCGGGGATCGTAGACCTCCCCGGAATGATCACCCGGATCGCAACGGTCGAACCACTGCTCCCGCAGGCACCCCACCGCCGGGAACACCGGCGACACGCCCAGGTCGCGGCACAACTCCAACCAGGTGAAATGGGTGGCGAACCGGTGCGGCAACACGCACACGTCGAGCGCGGCGAACTCGGGCAGCAACGGCGCCAGGTCCAACGACTCGTACCTCACCAACCGCACCGACTTCCAGCCGCCCTCGGCCGCCAGCTCCGCCACCAGATGGTGCCCGCCGGCCTCGCGGTCCTCGCCGCACGCGTCGCGCCACGCCTGCGCCTCCACCACGATCCGCAGGTGCGCGCCCCGCCGCCCGTGGGCGACGGGCGCCAGCTGGTCCAGCAGCTCCGGGCCGTCGATGTTCTCGCCCATCCGCTCCAGCAACACCCCCACCACCACCGGATCGCCGGGACCGCGCAGGTGCTTGCCGGCGCGGATGGCGGAGGAGACCTCGTCCTCGTCCAGCAGCCGCGGGTGCGGCACGACCACCGGTTCGACGCCCCACCGCACCCACAGTTCGTGCGCCGCCACCTCGGTCAGCGTGACCACGGCAGCGGCGGCCTCGACCAGTGTGCCGGTGTGATCCCGGTGCGGGAGTTCGTCCTCGTGGGACGGGTAGACGATGTCGTGGACGGTCAGCACGAACGGCACCCCGGCCCGCGCCAGGTGCTCCACCACCCCGTCCACGCTCTCGGGCTCGAGGTAGTCGTACCCGAAGTGCACGTGCACCAGATCGACATCCCGCAACGGATCGGCGTACCGGTGGATCTCGCCGGAGGCGTCGGAGTCCGGGTCGAGCTCGGCGGGCGTCACCGCCTCGGGCGGGGTCTGCCCGTTCACCACCCCGGGCCGGACGGGCACCAGCTCTACGTGCTCAGCGCCATCCAGGCCGGTGATACGGCGAACCGCGGGATGGGCGGCCGGCAGCACCGCCACCCGGACCCGGGAATGTTCACCCCGATCAGACATACGATCAATCTAGACCGTCACCCCAGACCGCGACGCAGGTCCTCGATGAGGTCGCCCGCGTGTTCCAGCCCCACGGACAGGCGGACCACGTTGTCGCCGATGCCCACCGCGGCGCGGGCCTCGGGCTCCATGGACGCATGCGTCGTCGTCGCGGGATGGGTCACCAGCGTCTTGGCATCGCCGAGGTTGTTGGAGATGTCGATGACCTCGAGCGAGTTGAGCAGGGCGAAACACTCCTTCTTGCCGCGGCCGCCCTCGCCGTCGTCGCCCTGCTCGTACTTCAACCCGAAGGTCACCACGGACCCGCCGCCGGACATCTGCGCGCGCGCCAGCTCGTACTGGGGGTGTGACTCGAGCATCGGGTACGTCACCCAGTCAACCGCCCGGTGGGACTCGAGGAACCGCGCCACCTCCAGCGCGTTGGCACTCATCCGCTCGACGCGCAGGCTCATGGTCTCCAGGCCCTTGAGCAGGACCCACGCGTTGAACGCGCTCATGCCGAACCCGGCGTGGCGCATGAGGTTCTGCACCGGACCGGTGATGTACTCCTCGGTCCCCAGGACGGCGCCGCCGAGGACGCGGCCCTGGCCGTCGATGTGCTTGGTCGTGGAGTACACCACCACGTCCGCACCCAGCTCGAGCGGCTTCTGGTGCAGGACGGTGGCGAAGACGTTGTCCACCACGACCTGCGCGCCGGCCGCGTGGGCCAGGTCGCACACCGCGCGGACGTCGACCAGCTCCTGCATGGGGTTGGAGGGGGTCTCGAAGAAGACCGCGTCGGTGGGCTCGGACAGCGCCTCACGCCACTGGTCGAGGTCGGCGCCGTCGACGAACACCGTCTCCACGCCCCACCGCGGCAGGATCTCCGCGCAGATCACGTAGCAGGAGCCGAACAGCGCGCGGGAGGCCACGAGCCGGGATCCGTTGCCGCACAGCGCGGCCAGCGCCACGAACACCGCGGACATGCCGGAGCTGGTGGCGAAGCACGCCTCGGCGCCCTCGATCTGGCGCAGCCGCTCCTGGAACATCGCCACGGTGGGATTGCCGTAGCGGGAGTAGACGAAGCGCTGCTTCTCACCGTTGAACGACGCCTCGGCCGCCTCGGCGGAGGAGTACACGTAGCCGGAGTTGAGGAACATCGGCTCGGTGGTCTCCTCGAAGGCCGTGCGCATCTGGCCGGCGCGGACCCCCAGGGTGTCGGGGTGGAGACCGTCGGGGAGCTCGTTGTTCTTCATCCGCTGCTTTCTGTGTACTCGGGTGTGCGTGCGTGTGTGGGCGGTCCGTGTGTGGGCGGTCCGTGTGTGCGGACCGCCCGTGTGTCGGGGCGGGCCGTGTCAGGACTGGCGCCAGGCCAGGCCCGCGACCTTCCAGCCGTTGACCGTGCCGCGATGCCCCTCGGCGTCCGGGTCGCCCTCGAAGCCGCCGGCCACGTTGTAGGCGGCGCCGTATCCGACAGCGGTGGCGACCCGGGCCGCGGCCGCCGACCGGTGTCCGCTGCGGCAGAGGAACAGCACGGGCGCGTCGGGCTCGACGCCGGCCTCGCCCAGCTGTTCCACGAACCGGGCGTTGGGCTGGCCCGCCGAGGTCATCCACTCGATGCCCAGCGTGCGCTTGCCGAGCTCCGACAGATCGGCGCCGCCGACCCACTGCCATTCGGCGCTGGTGCGGACGTCCACCAGCACGGCGTCGGGATCGGAGGCGAGCAGTTCCCAGGCCTGGCGGGGCGGTAGGTCCCCGGCGTAGTCGCTCATGGGTGTCGATTATGCTCCCCCGACGCCCGATCGGCGGGGTCGAGGTACCCGGGTGGCCGTTCTGTGCGACGATCCGGATATGACGCCGCTCACAGATCACCCCTACCGTGTGGCCGTCGTCGGGTCCGGCCCGGCGGGCGTGTACGCGAGCGAAGCCCTTCTGGACTGGAGCGACTCGCGGGATCCGTCGGGGCGCGGGATCGTGGTGGACCTGCTCGACCGCCTGCCCGTGCCGTACGGGCTGCTGCGTCACGGCGTGGCCCCGGATCACCCCCGCATCAAGGGCATCGCGCGGACGCTCGAGGGGATCGCCGCGGATCCGCGCATCCGGTTCCTGGGCAACGTGGAGTTCGGCCGCGACCTGACCGTGGACGACGCGCGGCGCTTCTACCACGCGGTCGTGTTCTCCACCGGCGCGTTGGCCGACCGCCGACTCGGGATCCCGGGCGAGGACTTGGAGGGATCGTACGGGGCCGCCGAGTTCGTGACCTGGTACGACGGTCACCCCGATTCGCACCCGGAGTGGGCGCTCACCGCCGAGCGGGCGGCCGTGGTCGGCGTGGGGAACGTGGCCCTGGACGTGGCGCGCATGTTGGTGCGTAGTCCGGAGCAGCTCGAGCCGACGGACATCCCCGCCCACGTGCGGGACGGCTTCGGCACCAACGTCACGCGCGTGGTGTCGGTGATAGGGCGCCGTGGTCCGGCGCACGCCAAGTTCACGCCCCTGGAGCTGCGGGAGATGGCCAAGGTGGAGGGCGTCACCGTGGTGGTGGATCCCGACGACCTGGAGTACGACGACGAGGCGCGCGCCCTCCGCGACGGCGATCGCCGGGTGGGGCAGGTGTGCGCGCAACTCGAGAAATGGGTCGGGGCGCAGCGTGAGGCCGGGCTCGAGACGGCGGATGAGGCCGAGGCCTCCGCGCTCGCGGCCGGCGGGAAGGTGGTGCGGTTCCGCTTCCACCGGTCCCCCGTCGAGATCGTGGGCGACGACGGCCGGGTCACCGGGTTGCGACTGGAGATCACCGAGCCGGATCCCGCGCCGGCCGACGCCGGGTCGGTCGTCGGCCGGGTGCGCGGCACGGGCCGCTTCGAGGATCTGCCGGTCGAGGCCGTGTACCGCGCGGTGGGGTACCGCTCCGCCGCCCTGGAGGGCGTGCCGTTCGACGACTCCCGGGCGACCATCCCCAACGACGGCGGCCGGGTGCTCGACGCGCCGGGCGGCGATCACCTGCCGGGGCTGTTCACGGCGGGGTGGGTCAAGCGCGGTCCCTCCGGCGTCATCGGGACCAACCGGTCGTGCGCGGTGGAGACGGTCGGTCATCTCACCACCGAGCTCGAGTCCGGCACGCTGCCCGAGCCCGCTGACCCCGATCCGTCCGCCGTCCGCGACCTGCTCGCCGACCGCGGCGTGGACATCGTCGACGGCGACGCCTGGCTCGCGATCGACGCCCACGAGCGTGAGCTCGGCGAGGCGGCCGGCCGCGAGCGCACCAAGTTGCCGGGCCGGGCGGAGATGCTCGACATCGCCCGCTCCTCGCGGGCTACTCGATCCCGCTGACGAGCCGGCCGATCTCCGTCAGCGACACCGTCCCCGGGTCGAGGTAGCGCGAGTGCGCGGTGCGCACCGATTCCGGTCCCGCGCCGGGCTCGGTGACGTCCACGGAGCGGCCGCCGAACTCGTCGGTCCCCGGCCGCTCGCCGAGCACGCCCGTGATCGACCACCACGGGACGGGATCCCAGCGTGAGGCCACGGCCACCACGTCGTCGTCGACCGCCGGGCGGCTGACGCCCGCCTCGTCCACCCACTGCCGGCCGAGCGACTCGACACCCGCGCCGGGGCTGCCGACGTGGATCATCAGGTCGGCAGCGAGCCCCTCGGGGTCCGCCGCGGCCGCGCCCAGGACCACCGAGCCGTAGCTGTAACCGATGGCCGCGTGCGGGGCGTCGTCGCCGTCCAGGCCCTCGACCGCGTCCAGCCCGGCCGCGTAGGTCCGGAGGTCGCCCGCGTGCGCCCACGCCGGGCCC
>NZ_KV823721.1:0-702 GCF_001815995.1 Dietzia sp. HMSC21D01
GACGACCTCATCGGCGGCCCCGGACCGGGCGATCGCCCAGGCGCAGGCCAGGCCGATCACCGAGCCGCCGACCACCACGACCCGCCCCGCACCGATACGGGCGGCGGGCGGGGCGGGGTCGACGGTCATGGCGGCCAGCCTAGTAGGGGCCATCACCTACCGTTGAACCCATGACCGTCCGCGCCGACCGCCTCCGTGCCCGCCTCGCCGACGCCCGCCTCTACCTCTGCATCGACGCCCGCCGGCACCTCGACGACGACGCCCGCGCGCAGGGCTGGACGGGCGACTTCCCCGCCCTGCGCCGCGACGTCACGGCCGCCCTGGCCGGCGGCGTCGACATCGTGCAACTGCGGGACAAGAACTCACCCGGCGACCGCGACCTCGGGCCCCTGGAGGCCGGGCACGAGCTGCGCGCGCTCGCGGTGATGCGGGACGTCTGCGATGCCCACGGCGCGCTGCTCTCGGTCAACGACCGCGCCGACGTGGCGGTGGCCGCCGGCGCCGACGTGCTGCACGTCGGGCAGGACGACCTACCCGTGGAGTGGGCGCGACGGATCGTCGGCGACGACATGATCCTGGGCATCTCCTGCCACGCCGACGACGAGGTCGACGCCGCGGCGGCGAACCCGGTGGTGGACTACTTCTGCACCGGCCCCGTGTGGCCGACCCCCACCAAGCCGGGCCGCCACGCCCCGGGGCTCG
>NZ_KV823722.1:0-607 GCF_001815995.1 Dietzia sp. HMSC21D01
GGGCGACGCGCTGGCGCCGGGTCGCCCGGCCCGGCCAGGGCGATCGGGGCGACCGGGCCGCGTGGTGGAATGTGCGCATGTCCTCGACTGCCGGGTTCCGTCGCGTGAGCGTGCGGCCGGCCGTGACGGACGCCGCGGTGGGTGTGGTCGTCTCGGGCGTTCTGTTGGCCGGGGTGGCGCGGCCGGGCTTTCCGCTGTTACGGGACTGGGTGGCCACACCGACGCCGCCGCTGTCGGACGCGGCGCTCGGGTTGGGGGAGTCGGCGGCGCGGGCGGTTCCGCAGGACGTGGCGGTGGCGTGGGCGACCCGGGCGTTGGATGCGGTCGGGCTCCCGATGTGGCCGTTGACGGGTCTGCTCACGGCGGTGTTCTGCGTGTGGCTGGCGGTCGCGGCGGGTGCGCTCGTGCGGAGGGTGTTGCCCGGAGAGAGCGCCACGGGGGTGTGGGCGCGCTTAGCGGCGGTGGTGGGCGCGGTGTGGAATCCGTTCGTGGTGGAGCGGCTCCTCCAGGGCCATTGGTCGTTGCTGGCGGGGGCCGCGGCGGTGGTGTCGATGCCGGTTCTGCTCGCGCGCGGTCGGCCCCGGGGGGCCGCGGCGTGCGCCGCGC
This sequence comes from Dietzia sp. HMSC21D01, assembly GCF_001815995.1. Lineage (NCBI taxonomy): Bacteria > Bacillati > Actinomycetota > Actinomycetes > Mycobacteriales > Dietziaceae > Dietzia > Dietzia sp. HMSC21D01. The sequence continues at coordinate 607 of NZ_KV823722.1, forward strand.
T
>NZ_KV823723.1:0-1569 GCF_001815995.1 Dietzia sp. HMSC21D01
CGACGCGGCGGCGAGGACCGCCAGTGGGGTGCGGCCGGTGCGGCGGCTGCTCATCCGTCCTCGTGCGCCCGGTGCGCCCCGTGTGCCCCGTGGGCTTCGACGTCGGGGAAGACGTACTCGGCCGCGCGGGCGGCCCACGCCGAGCCGGCGGCCACCAGGACGAACCCGAGTGCGGCGACCCACGGTCCGAACGTGACGGAGGCGCCTGTCGGGAGACCGGACAGGGTCGGTTCGTCGCCGCCGGTCGACGACATGAGTGTCCACACGAAGGCGAGGTGGGCGGCCAGCACCACCAGTGAGACGACGACGCCCGCGGCGGCGAACGCCCCGAGCCGCGTCACGGCGGTGACGCCCACCAGGAACAGCAGCACGACGAGGCCGAGGAAGAGCACCGGGGCGACGCTGCGCACGTCGATGATCTCCGTGATGCCCAGTGCGGTGATCTGGTCACCGCCGTCCGTGCGCAACCACGGCAGGTAGAGGCTGACCAGCGCGAGGGCGAGGCCGGCGACGGCGATGAGGGCGCCGACGCGGTTCCTCACGTGCGGCACGACCTTCGTCCGGGACGGGGTCCGGGTCGGCAGCGGGGAGCGGTGTGGGGAGGGGGGCGTGTACGCGGTCACTGTGATCACCCTTCCGGCGTGGAACGCGTGTGTGGTGCCCATCACATCCTAGGCGGGAAACCGCAGGATAGCCACCGTCGCCGTCCCGGCTGAGCCGGCGCGCGCGGTCAGCGTCGCCGGTTGGTGCGCCGCGTCGGCTCGGCCGCCATCGGGTCCTCCGGCCACGGGTGCCGCGGGTAGCGGCCGCGCATCTCGGCCCGGACCGCGGGGTAGGCCTCCCGCCAGAAGAACGCGAGGTCGCGCGTCACCGCGAGCGGCCGTCCGGCGGGCGAGAGCAGGTGGACCGTCACCGGGACCCGACCGTCGCAGAGGCGCGGCGAGGTGGTCCAGCCGAAGCATTCCTGCAGCTTCACCGCGAGCACGGGCGGGTCGTCGGTCCCGACCGCGGGGTAGTCGACGCGGTACGACGACGAGGAGGGCACCTCCAGTCGGTCGGGCACCAGTTCGTCGAACCGACCGGCCTCGGGCCACGGCAGCAGGCGCCGCAGGGCCGGGCCGAGGTCCCGTCCCGCCAACCGGGAGCCATGGGCGAGGGCGTCGATCTCCGGGGCGAGCCAGTCGTCCAGCCGCTCGGAGAGCCCGTCCGCGGACACGTCCGGCCACGGCGCTCCGAGCTCGCGGTGCACCAACCCGAGGCGGCACCACAGTCGGACGGCGTCGTCGTCGGGACCCAGTGCTGCGAACCCGCCGGCCTTGATCGCCGCAGACACCGCCTCCCGGGCGGCCGCGGGGGAGGGCCGCACCGGGGTGGAGGAGAGTTCGATCGCCCCGAGTCGGCGGATACGTCGACCCGTGATCGCACCACGGTCGAAGACGGCCGTCTCGTCGTCGTCGAGAAGGTGTGAGGCCGCACGCTCCGCGCCTTCCCGGTCCAGCGGGGCGGCGGAGCGGATCACCGCGCCGGCCTCACCGGCCGCGCGCCCGGCCGCACGTCCCACCTCGGCGA
>NZ_KV823724.1:0-844 GCF_001815995.1 Dietzia sp. HMSC21D01
GGCCGACCCGCCCGCGGCCGGGCAGCCTCCCGCCCAGCCCGGCGCGCCCGGACCGGACGTGACCAGCGTGCCGGTGCAGATCTTCAACAACAGCACCGTCACCGGCCTGGCAGCCCGCACGGGCGAGGCGCTGCGCGAGAGCGGCTTCGCGGTGGGCGACGTAGCCAACATGCCGTCCAACCGCGGCGTGGTGGCGGAGTCCACCGCCTTCTACGGCACCGGGCCCGGTGAGCAGCAGGCCGCGCAGGCGATCGCCGCCCAGCTGGGGATCACCGCCAAGCCGCGTCCGGCGGATCTGGCGGGGGAGGCTCCCGGGGTGATCGTGATCGTCACCCAGGATCTCGACCGCTGACCCCTGAGGATATGATGAGCCCACGCGTCCGGCCCGTCCGCGGGACGCACGCCCAGTAGCGACTTGCAGCCTCCCGAGATCGAAGGAGCCCCCATGGCCCCGCGTCAGACCGCCCGCCGCATCCTGGTCGCGGCTCCCGCACTCGCCCTCGCGTTCGCCGTGGCCGCGTGCAGCCCCAACCAGGAGCCGGCCGATCCCGACGCGCCGTACACGCTGCCCACGTACTCCGAGGAGTCCGCGCCCCACTCCTCCATCCCGGAGACGCAGGAGACCGACGACCCCGACACGATCGAGGACTTCGAGGCCGGCACTACCGCGGCCGGCATCCCCGGTGAGGGTGGAGACGAGGGCGGCGGCCAGGCCACCACCGACGACGGACTCCCGGTCCCGGGCGCCGGGCAGCAGGCCGGCAGCGCGGTTCCGACGCGGCCCGCCCCCTGATCTCCGGTCCGGCCACCGGACCCGCGAGCCCCGCACCCGAGCAGACGGGTG
>NZ_KV823725.1:0-8439 GCF_001815995.1 Dietzia sp. HMSC21D01
CGGGGGTCGCCCGAGTCGACGGCGATGCGCACGGTTCCGGTGGGCGTCGCGACGGCCGTGCGCGCGGGCACCCGCGCCGATCCCAACGCGGAGTCCCCGGCGGTGACGCACCAGATCCGCCGTTGCTCGCACAGTGCGGCGACCTCGGCGTCGATCCGGGGGTCGCCGGTGGCGACGTGCACCATCCAGGGACTGTCCAGGTCGGCGGGGGCGAAGGGCCTGGTGACGACGACGAGGTCGTCGCCCGCCCGCTCCGCGAGGTCGGCCATCGCCGGGTCGACGCGCGGAGCCACCACCCGGACGAGGGCGCCTGCCTCGAGGAACGTCGTCGCCCGGCGGGCCGAGACGGGTCCCGCCCCGACGAGCAGCACCTCCCGACCCGCGAGGCCGACGGTGAGCGGCAGCCCGTCCAGCGTGGGTGCCGGCGGGGCCGCCGGCGACAACGCGATGGTCACAGGTGGATGCCGCACTCGGTCTTGGACGAGCCCGCCCAGCGGCCGGACCGCGGGTCGGCACCGGCCTCGACGCGGCGGGTGCAGGGCTCACAGCCGATCGACGGGTACCCGTCGTCGAGGAGCGGGTTGAGCAGGCATCCGTGCTCGGCGGCGTAGTCGTGGACGCGCTCCATGGTCCACGCCACCAGCGGGTTGATCTTGACCATCGAGTGCTTCTCGTCCCACTCGACCATGGCCGCGCCGGCCCGGTGGTCGGTGTCGACGCGGCGCAGGCCGGTGATCCACGCCTCGTACCCGGACAGGGCGGCGTCGAGCGGTTCGACCTTGCGCAGGCGGCAGCACATCTCGGGGTCGGTCTCGTAGGGGCGCGGGCCGAGCGCGGCCTCGTGCTCCTCGCGGGTCGCGGGGCTGCGCACGTCCACCACGTTGAGACCGGGGGTGGCGGCGAGCGCGTCGCGGACGCCGACGGTCTCGGAGAAGTGGTAGCTCGTGTCCAGGAACAGCACGTCCACGCCGGGGGCGTGGGGCGCCGTCATCTCGGGGACGACTGTGTTGGCCATGGAGCACGCCACCGCGAGCGCGTCGCCGAAGGTCTCCCCCGCCCAGGCCAGGACCTCGGCCGGGTCGATCTCGGAGTGGTTGCCGTAGAGGCCGCGGTCATCGAAGCGGCGGCCCGCCTCCTCGGCGATGGCCTTGAGCTCCTCGGTCGTGCGCTTGCGGCCGGGCCCGGGCGTGAGGACGGTGCTGCGGGGCAGCAGTTCCAGGCTCACTGCGGTCATACGAGGACCTCCTCGTCCACCCGGTGCGCCCACTCGGCGAAGGTCTCGCCGCTGGCACCGGTCTCCATGTACTTGCGGATCACGCGTTCGACGTAGTCGGGCAGCTCCGCGGACGGCACGCGCAGGCCGCGGACCGTGCGGCCGAGCCCGCCGGACTCCTGGTCCTCCGACGCCAGCCCGCCGCCCAGGTGGACCTGGAAGCCGGGGGTGTCGCCGTCGAGGAGCTGGCCCTTGAGGCCGATGTCGGCGGTCTGGATGCGGGCGCAGCTGTTGGGGCAGCCGTTGAGGTGGATCGACAGCGGCGTGCGCAGGGGCGCGTCGTCGGCGAAGCGACGCTCGAGCTCGTCGACCAGCGCGGTGGCCGTGTCCTTGGTGTCGACAAAGGCGAGCTTGCAGAACTCGATGCCCGTGCACGCCATGGTGGCGCGACGGAAGGAGCTCGGGCGGGCGTACAGCCCGATCTCGGCGAGGCCCTCGACCAGCTGGTCGACCTTGTCCGGCTCGACGTCCAGCACGAGCAGCTTCTGGTGCGGGGTGAAGCGCACACGGTGCGACCCGGCGGCCTCGGCGAGGTCGGCGACCTGTGCGAGCTTCTCGCCGCCGACGCGGCCGACGGTCGGGGCGGCGCCCACGTAGAAGCGGCCGTCCTTCTGCTCGTAGATGCCCACGTGGTCACCGGAGCCGACGCCACGTTCGGGCGCCGGGCCGTCGGGGAGCTCGCGGCCGAGGTACTCGTCCTGCAGCACCTGGCGGAACTTCTCGGCGCCCCAGTCCTTGATGAGGAACTTCAGCCGGGCGCGGGTGCGCATGCGGCGGTAGCCGTAGTCGCGGAAGATGCCCACCACGCCGGCCCACACCTCCGCCGCCTCCTCCTGGCGGACGAACACGCCGATGCGGGTGGCGAGCTGCGGGTTGGTCGACAGGCCGCCGCCGACCCAGAGGTCGTATCCGGGGCCCAGCTCGGGGTGCTCGACGCCGACCAGCGAGATGTCGTTGATCTCGTGGACCACGTCGAGGCTCGGGTGGCCGGTGATGGCGGACTTGAACTTGCGCGGCAGGTTCGAGAACTCGGGCGTCCCGATGTACTTGGCCTTGATCTCCTCGATCACCGGGGTGGGGTCGAGGATCTCGTTCTCCGCCACACCGGCGACCGGGCTACCGAGGATGACGCGCGGGCAGTCGCCGCAGGCCTCGACGGTGTCGATCCCCACGTCCTCGAGCCGCTGCCAGACGGTGGGGACGTCCTCGATCGCGATCCAGTGGTACTGGATGTTCTGCCGGTCGGAGATGTCGGCGGTGCCGCGGGCGAAGTCGGTCGAGATGCTCGCCAGCACGCGCAGCTGGTCGGTGGAGACCGCGCCACCGTCCGTGCGGACGCGCATCATGAAGTACTTGTCCTGCAGCTCGTCGGCCTCGAGCTTCGAGGTCCGGGAGCCGTCGAGGCCCTGCTTGCGCTGCGTGTACAGGCCCCACCAGCGCATACGGCCCGACAAGTCGTCCGACGGGATCGAATCGAAGCCCTCCTTGGAGTACGTGTCCAGGATGCGCTGGCGCACGTTGAGGGCGTCGTCCTCCAGCTTGAACTGCTCGTTGTGGTTGAGCGTGAGCTTGCCGTCGATCTTCCACTGCCCCTGTGGCTTGGCCGCGCGCGCGGGACGAGCGGTACGGGGGGCGGCTGCAGTATCGGTCATGGCGGCGAGGATAGTCAGAACAGACTGGTCTGTCTAACAAGGGTCGCCTAACCGCATCAAGCGTCCGCACCACCGGAAGCCTCCCCGCACGCGTTGCGCTCGGGTCTGCGCCGCCTGAAGAGCGCGCCATCAGAAGGGTGGTGGTGGTTGGAGGAGTTCGTCGAGGTGCTCGTGGAGGGCGTGGAGGATGGCTTTTTCCAGGGTGCTGTCGGTGGGTTTGTTGCGTTGCCACCAGCGGCTGGCCGCGGCGGGGGTCGTTCTTTCGCGCGGGGCCGGGTCCGGGGTGGTGTCGGCGGCGGTCTCGGGTGGCGGCGAGGTCGCGTCGGCTGCGTTGTGGGCGGTGGCGCGGGCGCGTTCGCGGGCCAGGCGTTGGGCGCGGCGGGCGAAGTAGGTCGCCTCGTCCAGGATCCCGGCCCCGGTGTCGGGGTTGGGGTTGCGGCGTTGCTGGCGTGCCCAGGCGTCGGCCTCGTCGCGTTGGTGCTCGCGCCGGTACTGGGCCAGCGGCCCGTCGGGGCGGGTGAGCATGACGGTGCCGTCGGGGGTGGTCACGATCAGGGTGCCGTCGGGCTCGAGCTTGTAGGTCCAGTCGGAGAACGTTTTGAACCGGTGGTGGCGGCGGCACTGACTGACCAGATTCGCCTCCACCGTCTGGCCGCCGGCGGTGGGGTCGGCGTGGTTGAACGGCACCACATGGTCCAGGTCGCAGTCGTCGGCGGGGACCGTGCACCCGGGGTGCCGGCAGGTGCCGTCGCGAAGCCGGACCCGGCGCGCCAACTCGGCACCGGGCCGGTATCTCAGCGCGGCGGCGGTGTCGTCGGCCGCGCCGAGGCGGGGATCGACCTGCTCGAACGAGGCGCCATCTGAGGTGGCGAGCATCTCCATCAGCGTGTGCAGGGCGGCTTGGCCGGTGCGGGTGAACTCCACCCGCGCGCCGTGTTCGTCGCGGCCGTTGTCTCCGGTGGCGATGACGGTGACCTTCGGCCGCAATACCGGCGCCAGCCCCTGACCGCCGCCAGTGGCGGCGCTCGGGTCGCCCGGGCCGGCGTTACTGTCGGTGCCAGTGTCGGTGCCGGTGCCGGTGCCGGTGTCGGTGTCGGGGTGGGTGGGGGTGTCGCCGCAGATCAGCGACATCAGGGCGTCGGCGCGGCGTTCAGCTTTGGAGTAGCGCGGCTCCGGCTCGGCCGGGGCATCCGGGTCGGCCGCGGCGGCTGCGCCAGTGTCGGCGGCCTGGTGTTCGGCGACCCGCTGGTCGAGGGCTTCGGCCAGCACGGCGGCTTCCTCGGTGGCCAGCAGGGCGGAGACGGTGGACATACCGTCGACGCCTTTGCCGATGCGCACACCGCGGCCGCGGCTGGCGTCTTCCTTGCGCAGGCGGATGGCGTCGGGGTCGTGGCGACCGATGACGGCGTCGATGTCATCGCGCAGGGCCTTATCGCCCAGGCGGATACCGGCGGCGACACCGTTGAGGTAGTCCTCGACGACCTGGCGCTGGACCTTCTCCAACACGTCCCCGCGGACGGTGGCCATCTGCCGGGCCAGCAGTTCGGCGACGCGTTGTTCCATCAGCCCGGCGGCCATGGCCTCCAGAATCGCCGGGTAGCGGGTGTGCAGTTCCCAGGCAAAGGACAGCATCTTCTCCGCGCGCCTTGCCGAGATGGACATCGCCGCCACCACATACCCGGCCGCCGCGACGAGGCCGTCAACCACAGCATGGCCGGGACGGGCCTCGTGACTGCCGTCGATACCGTGCCCGTACTCACGCCAACACTCCTGCAGCAGCGCGTAACAAGCGACCAGGCGCTGCACGGCCGCGCGGTTCTCGGCGGCCCAGCCTTCGCGCGCCGCCGTCGTCAGGCCTGCCAACGCGGCAGCGGGGTTACCGGTCGTGCGCTCCGGATCGCCGTCCATGCCCCACCCCCCGTGGTCGCCTACGCGGCCATGCCGCGCCATGTCTCGAATACGTGTTCTATTCTACGGTCACGCGTTCGACACCACAAGGGGCATCTGCGAATTACTCGCCAACCGCTTCGCGTAGCGCAATCGAAGCGAGAAGCCAGCTGTCGCCGAATCGCCGAGAACCCAGTCGCCGAAATTGAGCGATAGTTAGTTAGCGTGGCCAGTTCTTCACGAACCGATCATTTAGCAGGTCGACAGTTCGCAAATTCCTTAGCTGGCGACCAAGCCGGGGAATATGTGACTTTCGCGGTGGCACGGCACTCAGGGCGGTCGTAACTTCTGGTGGTGTAGCCCACAGACAGTGGGCACGTCACGTCGAAAGGGCACGACATGGGCGAGATTTCTGACTTCTGGTTCGACCTCTCCGAAGGGTCCGCTGACCTCCTCCCCGCGGGTGGCGTCGGCTCGGCCGCAATCGACGGCCTGCTCCGCCTTCCCTCGTACATCCTCTTCACGCTCGGTGGCGGCGCGGAGATCTTCGGCTCCTGAGTCACACCCCTTCCCGCTTCGCCGCGATCGTGCCCTGAACACGACCGCGGCGTCGCGCATTTCCGGGCCTCTCCGGAGCGGCGGGACAGGTCTTCTCAGAGTCCGCAGAACTCCAGCCAGCTGTCGACCTCACGGCGGGCCTGCTCGCGTCCCGAGACGTACGCCTCCGCGAGCCGGTCGACCCGGCGCTCGTAGCTCCTGATCGTCACCCGCTCCGGTCGGAAGACCAGCGCGTCGCCCGACTTCTCCAGCTCCTCGATCTCGTCGAGCGTCTCGTTGTACAGCGCCCAGCGGTGCAGGAGCGCCTCCCCCACCTCCGGGAAGCGGCGGAAGTACGAGCGATAGAACGGCGTCAGTCGACGGGGCGGGATCTTCCGGTACCCCTCCGGCTGCGTGAGCACGATGAGGAACTTCTCGAACCCCGCCTCGCGCGCCGCCGACAACGGGATCCCACCGTCATGGCCCAGGGCCCCGTCGACGTAGTACTCGCCGTCGATGAGCACGGGCGGCATCCACACCGGCATGGTCGACGAGGACCGAACCATCCGCATGAGGTCGGCCATCGACTCGACGTCGTCCTCGGTCCAGAAGACCGTCTCGCCATCCGAGCAGCGGAACGTCCCGATCCGCGCGGCGGTCCCGCTGGCCTCGAACGTCTCGAAGTCGTACGGCAACACCTGATCCGGCAGGCCGGCCTGCTCGTAGATGTACTCGGCGTTGAACAGCCCCTTGCCGCGCGCGAAACTACGCAAGTCCCCGAAGTTCGGGTCCGCGGCCATCTCCACGAAACTCTTCCGGGCGCGTACCGCGTCGCGGGAGACGTAGTTAGCGAGGTGAGACGCCCCGGCCGAGATTCCGGCGACCAGACCGGTGTGGATCCCCGCCTCGATCAACGTCTCGACAACGCCCGCGGTGTGCACCGCCCGCATACCACCGCCCTCGAAGAGCAGGGCGACATCGGGGGCGGTCGGCTCCAGCGTCGCAGTGCCGGCGCGTGTATGTCTCGGTCCCGCATCAGTCACTCTTCCAGACTAGGAGGTCTGGGCGCGGGTGTCCGGTGGCGGAGGTTCAGTGGCGCAGCCGCCTCCCCGTTACTAGTGTCACCACCCGTGACCCAACTCACCGAGCTCGTCGCGGGCATCAACGACGTCTACTGGTACGGCGTCATCGCACTCCTGGTGATCGCCGGGCTGTACTTCTCAGTGACCACGTTGATCGTCCAGATCCGGCTCTTCCCGGAGATGCTCCGGACCATCACCGAGAAACCCTCCGACATCGAACCGGACAAGAAGGGCATCTCCGCCTTCCGCGCCTTCACCATCTCGGCGGCATCCCGGGTCGGCACCGGCAACGTCGCGGGCGTGGCCATCGCCATCACCGTCGGCGGGCCCGGGGCGGTTTTCTGGATGTGGCTCCTCGCCATCATCGGTGGCGCGACGGCCTTCATCGAGTCGACGCTCGCGCAGCTGTACAAGGTCAAGGGCAGGGACTCGTACGTCGGCGGACCGGCGTACTACATCCGCGACGGGCTGGGCTGGAAGCCGGTGGCCGTGGCGTTCGCGGTGATCATCACCGTCACCTACGGCTTCGTGTTCAACGCCGTCCAGGCCAACTCCATCTCCGAGTCCGTCCGCAACCAGTTCGACCTCGAGGGCACCGGGGCCGGGATGGCGATCGGCGTGGGGCTGGCGATCGTGACGGGCCTCGTCATCTTCGGAGGCGTTCGACGCCTGTCGGCGGTCACCGAGATCCTGGTCCCGGTCATGGCGGCAGCCTATGTCGTCGTCGCCCTCGTCGTCGTCGCCATCAACATCACCGAGGTCCCCGACATGATCGGCCTCATCGTGGGCCACGCCCTCGGCTTCCGCGAGGTCGCGGGCGCCGCGCTCGGCGCGGCGATCATGCAGGGCATGCGCCGGGGCCTGTTCTCCAACGAGGCCGGCATGGGCTCGGTCCCCAACGCCGCGGCGACCGCATCGGTCTCCCACCCCGTCAAGCAGGGCCTCGTCCAGTCGCTCGGCGTCTACTTCGACACCCTCATCGTGTGCTCGGCCACGGCGTTCATCATCCTGCTCGCCGACCCCGAGTTCGGCGGCGACCGTGAAGGCATCTCCCTCACCCAGGACTCGCTGGCCTCGCAGGTCGGGGACTGGGGCGTGCCGTTCCTCATGGTGGTCATCTTCTTCCTCGCCTTCTCGTCGATCCTCGGCAACTCGTACTACGGCGAGGCCAACATCAACTTCCTGCGTGACAGCCCGCGCACGATCAACGTGTTCCGCGCGCTCGTCCTGCTCGCGGTGTTCGGAGGCGCCCTCGGTTCGGTCGACCTCGTGTGGGGCCTGGCCGACCTGTTCATGGGCTTCATGGCCACCATCAACCTCATCGCGATCCTTCCGCTCGGGGGGCTCGCCGTGGCTCTGCTCCGGCACTACCTGCAGCAGAAGGCCAAGGGCCACAACCCTGTGTTCCACCGTGATGACCTGCCGCAGGCCCGCAACGTCACCGCCTGGGACGGCTCCGACCCGATGACGCACCAGGCCGTCGCCGACGAGGCCCGCGAGGTCAAGGCCGACGAATGACCGAAACCGCACGCCGCGCCGACACCGCCCACCGCGCCGATGCCAATCGCCGGAGCCTGACCGCGCTGCCGAAGGCGCACCTGCACGTCCACCTCGAGGCGGCCATGCGGGAGGCGACGCTGCGGCAGTGGTGCGCGGAGGACGGCCTCGAGGTGCCGCCGCTCGTCGACTACCCGGACTTCACGCGGTTCCTCGACGCGTACGGCCTGCTCATCGACCTCCTGCACACGCCGGAGCGAGTCGAGCAGCTCCTGGACGAGGTGATCGCCGACGCCGCCGCGCAGGGGGTGGTGGCGCTCGAGTTCGCGTCGATCCCCGAGAAGGCGGTGGCGTTCGGCTCCGCCGAGGAGGCGCTCGAGTTCCAGCTGCCGGTCATGGCCGAGGCGTCACGCAGGCACGGGGTGTGGGCCGGCGCGATCGTGAGCATCGACCGCGGCGCGGGGCCCGAGCACGCGCTCGAGGCGGCACGGCTGGCCGCGCGGTTCGCCGA
>NZ_KV823726.1:0-1505 GCF_001815995.1 Dietzia sp. HMSC21D01
CCCGCGGCGCGGGTGGTCCCGCGCAGCCACAGCGGGAGCAGGCCGAGGGAGTAGTGGACGCGCGGCCGGACGCGTCGGCGATAGCGGCGGTGCAGCGCCTCGGCCTTGAACGTGGCCATGTCGACGCCGGTGGGGCAGTCCGAGGAGCACGCCTTGCAGGCCAGACACAGCTCGAGCGACTCCTCGACAGCCGGGTCGTCCACGCCGATCGTGCCACGCACGACCTCCTGCAGGACGCGGGCCCGACCGCGGGTGGAGTCCTTCTCGTCGCCGGTCGCGCGGAAGGACGGACACATCACGCCGCCGGTCGACGTGCGGCAGCGGCCGACCCCGATGCAGGCCTGCACGGGGTGAGCACCGTCGGCGGAGGTGAGCAGTCCCAGGTCACGCCGGCCGATCCCGGGCCCGACGCCGGCCAGGGCGAGGTCGGCGTCGATCGGCCGGGTGGCGGTGAGGCCACCGGGTGCGAGCAGCCCCGCGGGGTCCCAGATGCGCGCGAAACCCTCGAACGCGCCCAGCATCTCCGGCGAGTACATCAGCGGCAGCAGTTCCGAACGGGCGCGGCCGTCCCCGTGTTCACCGGACAGGGAGCCGCCGTGGCGCACGGCGAGGTGGGCGGCGTCGGTGCAGAAGGCGCGGAAGACCGCCCGCCCGGCGTCCGAGCGCAGGTCGAAGGTGATCCGGATGTGCATGCATCCGGCGCCGAAATGGCCGTACATCACGCCGGCGAGCCCGTGCCGTGCGAGCAGTTCGCGGAACTCGGCCAGGTAGTCGGCCAGCCTCTCGGGCGGCACGGCCGAGTCCTCCCAGCCGGGCCAGGACTCGATGGTGGCGCCGGTGGCGGGATCGGTGAGCCGGGAGCTCAGGCCGGCGCCGTCCTCGCGGACCCGCCACAGGTCGGCGCGGGTCACCGGATCCGTCACGACGAGGGCCTCGAGGGCGTGACCGTCCCCGGCCAGCTCGTCGGCCACGCGCGTCATCCGGGCCCCGAGCCCACCACCGGCGCCGCCCGCCTCGTCGTCGTGCTCGTCGTCGTTCCCGTCGTCGTCGAGTTCCACGAAAAGCCACGCGCGCCCGGAGGGCAGATCGGCCACGGCGTCGGCGCCGCGGCGCTGCCGCATGGTCGCCACGATCACCTCGTCGATCCCCTCCACCGCCGTGGGGCGGTGGCGCAGGATCGCCGGGACGTCGCGGGCGGCGTCCACGACGTCGGCGTACCCCACTACCAGCAGGCCGGTGCGCGCGGCCCGGGGCACGGCGCGCATGGTCGCGGCGGTGACGATCGCGCATGTGCCCTCGGAGCCGACCAGCGCGCGGGCCACGTCGAAGCCCTCCTCCGGCAGCAGGTGCCGCAGGTGGTAGCCGGAGACCTGGCGGGGGATGCGGCCGAGCTCGGTGCGGATCGCGGCCAGATGAGCGGCGGCCAGGTCGCGCAGCTCGGCCGTGAGGTACTCGGCGCGCGCGGCGGCGGCCGCGTCCCCGGCGTCGGTGGCCTCGACGCCTCG
>NZ_KV823727.1:0-621 GCF_001815995.1 Dietzia sp. HMSC21D01
GGGGGCCGAACAGGCCGCCGGGCCCGACACCCGCGTCGAGGAGGTCGGCGACCGCGGCGCCGCGATCGCCACCGCGATCGACTGGGCCCGCGCCGGCGACGTCGTCGTGATCGCCGGGAAGGGACACGAGACCGGTCAGGAGGTCGCCGGCGTCGTGCACCCGTTCGACGACCGGGCCAGGGCCGCGGAAGAACTCGTCAGACGACTCGGATACCGCGCCCCCACGGGCGAGACGGAGGACAGCACACCATGATCGACCTCACCCTCGGCGAGATCGCGGGGATAGTCGGCGGTCGGTTGGTCGGTGGTGACCCGTCGACGGCCGTGACCGGCACCGTGGAGTTCGACTCCCGCCGCCTCACCCCGGGCGGGCTGTTCCTCGCCCTGCCGGGCGAACGCGTCGACGGCCACGACTTCGTCGCCCGCGCGCTCGACGCGGGCGCGGCCGGCGCGCTCGTCGCGCACGAGGTCGACGGCGTGGGCGGTGCGCAGATCGTCGTGCCCGCGGTCGACCGCCGCGAGACCAACGCCATGGCGCTGGCCGCCGACACCGACGGCTCCGGGGCCGCCGTGCTCACCGCGCTCGGCGCCCTCGCGCGCGCCAGCGTCGACCGGCTGGGG
>NZ_KV823727.1:641-3688 GCF_001815995.1 Dietzia sp. HMSC21D01
GGCTGGTCGCCGACCACGGGCTCGTCGTCGTGGGGGTCACCGGGTCGTCGGGCAAGACCAGCACCAAGGACCTCATCGGCGCCGTACTGTCGGCGGCCGGCACGGTCGTCGCACCCCCGGGCTCGTTCAACAACGAGATCGGCCACCCGTGGACCGCGCTGCGCGCGGACGAGGACACCGATTTCCTCGTCCTCGAGCTCAGCGCCCGCGCACCCGGCAACATCCGCGAGCTCGCGGCCCTCGCGCCCCCGCGCGTCGGGGTGGTCCTCAACGTCGGCACCGCGCACCTGGGCGAGTTCGGTTCGCGAGAAGTCATCGCCGCCACCAAGGGTGAGCTCGTCGAGGCGCTGCCGGACGCCGCGCACGGCGGGGTCGCCGTCCTCAACGCCGACGACGACCGGGTCGCCGCCATGGCCGGCCGGACCTCCGCCGAGGTCGTCACGGTGGGGCTGGGTGGGTCCGCGGACGTCCGTGCGGAGCGGGTGAGGCTCGACGACGAGGTGCGCGCCTCGTTCACGTTGGTCACCCCGCGGGGTGAGGCGGAGGTCGCGCTCCGGGTGCACGGCGAACACCAGGTGGGCAACGCCCTGTCGGCGGCCGCGGTGGGCCTCGCATGCGGGATGGACGTCGAGCGGATCGCGGCGGCGCTGGGTACCGCCGAGGCCGCCTCCGAGCGGCGGATGGACGTGCGCGTCACGGCCGACGGGATCACCGTCATCAACGACTCCTACAACGCCAACCCCGATTCGATGCGGGCGGCGCTGAAGTCCCTGGCCGTCATGGCCCGGTCGGGCGGCGGCCGTCCGCGCCGGACGTGGGCCGTGCTGGGGGAGATGGCGGAGCTCGGCGAGGACGCGGTGATAGAGCACGACCTCATCGGACGCTTCCTCGTCCGGCTGGACGTGTCCCAGCTGGTGGTCGTGGGACTGGGCAGGCCCCAGCGCGCGATGTTCCAGGGCGCGATCCAGGAGGGGTCGTGGGGATCCGAGGCGGAGCACGTCGCCACCGCCGAGGAGGCCGTGGAGATCCTGGACTCGAGGCTCGAGCCGGGCGACATCGTCCTGGTCAAGGCCTCGGCGGCCGTCGGCCTGTGGAGTGTCGCGGAGCGCGTGCTCGCGGCGCGCGGTGAGGAGAAGTAGTCAATGACCCAGATCATGGTCGCCGGCATCGTCGGCTTCGTCGTGAGCATCTTCCTCACACCAGTGCTGATCATCTACTTCCGCCGCCAGGGCTACGGGCAGGAGATCCGGCTCGAGGGCCCGCAGTCCCACATGGGCAAGCGGGGCACGCCCAACATGGGCGGTCTCGCGATCCTCGCCGCCGTGTGGCTCGGCTACATCGTCGCCGGGCTGATCGGACAGTTCACCGTGGGCGGCGGCGGGTTCACCGCCTCCGGCCTGCTCATCCTCGGCCTGGCGACGGCGCTGGCCGTGGTCGGCATGATCGACGACGGACTCAAGGTCTTCAAGCGCCACAACAAGGGCCTGGGCATTCTGTCCAAGACCGCCGGCCAGGTCCTCGCGGCCCTCGCGTTCGGCATCCTCGTGCTGCAGTTCCGCAACAACGACGGGCTCACCCCGGCCAGCACGTCATTGAGCTACGTGCGGGACTTCGTCGCGGTGAGCTTCCCCGTCGTCGTCTTCCTCGTCTTCATCGTCGTCCTCGTCTACGGCTGGTCCAACGCCGTCAACTTCACCGACGGCCTGGACGGCCTCGCCGCCGGGTCCATGGCGATGGTGATGGGCACCTACGTGGTGTTCACCTTCTGGCAGTTCCGCTACTCCTGCTTCTCCACCGCGGAGGGCGTCGATCTGTCCGGCTGCTACCAGGTCCGTGACCCCCTCGACATCGCGGTGGTCTGTTCGGCGGCGCTCGGCGCCTGCCTGGGCTTCCTGTGGTGGAACGCGGCCCCCGCGAAGATCTTCATGGGGGACACCGGGTCGATGTTCCTCGGCGGCGTCGTGGCGGGCGTGTCCGTCGTGTCGCGGACCGAGCTGCTCATGGTCGTCGTGGGCGCGGTGTTCGTCATCGAGTTCGTCTCGGTGCTCATCCAGGTGGCCGCGTTCCGCACCACCGGCCGACGCCCGTTCCGCATGACGCCGATCCACCACCACTTCGAGAACGGCGGGTGGGCCGAGACGACGGTGACGATCCGTTTCTGGCTACTGGTGGCCATCTCCTGTGGCCTGGCGATCGCGCTGTTCTACGGCGACTGGCTCGCGAGCTCGGTGGGGTGAGCGGGATGACCGAGACGACCCACTCAGCCGGCGCGGCCGCCGCGCGGGATCTCGACGTACGCGAGCTCGGCGGCGCGCGCGTGCTCGTCCTGGGAGCGGGAGTGTCCGGACCGGGCGCGGTGCGCATCCTCGACGCGCTGGGAGCCGAGCCCGTGGTCGCCGACTCGCGACCCGAGGCGATCGCGCGCCTGCGGGAGGCGCTGCCGGACGGTGTCGCGTGCGAGGGCGTCGACCTCGACCGCGCCGCCGAGCTGCTTGCCGTCGGCGACGGGCGGAGCTCCGTGGGGCTGGTCGTGACCAGCCCCGGGTGGCGTCCGGACTCCCCGTTGTTGGTCGCCGCAGTCGAGTCGGGGGTGCCGGTGTGGGGAGACGTGGAGCTGGCGTGGCGCGCCGACGCCGCCGAGTTGTTCGGCCCCCGCCGCACGTGGCTCGCGGTGACCGGTACCAACGGAAAGACCACCACCACCTCGATGCTCGAGGCGATCTGCCTCGAGGCGGGCATGGCGGCGCGCGCGTGCGGGAACATCGGGCTGCCGGTGACCGACGTGCTGCTGGCCGAGCCGCGCGTGGAGGTGCTCGCGGCCGAACTGTCGAGTTTCCAGCTGCACTGGGCGCCGAGCTGCCGGCCGGACGTGGGCGTGGTCCTCAACGTCGCCGAGGACCATCTCGACTGGCACGGGTCCATGGAGGCGTACGCCGCGGCCAAGGCGCAGGTCCTGACCGGCCGGGTGGCCGTGGCCGGTGCCGACGACGAGATCGCCGCGCGCCTGCTCGCCGACGCGCCCGCCGCGACGCGTATCGGGGTGCGCA
>NZ_KV823728.1:0-228 GCF_001815995.1 Dietzia sp. HMSC21D01
TGGTCGCAGTCGGGGTGGGTGCAGCCGCCGTAGGCGGCGAACAGTGCCAGGCGTTGGTAGCGGGAGGCGGTGCGGCGGCTGCGGTAGAGCTTGAGGTCGACTTCCTGGTCGCACAGGGCGAGGAACCAGTGGGTGCCGGCGGCCATGGCGATGGCCTGGTCGACGGGTACGCGGATGCCGCCGTCGGTGTGGCCGCACCCGGCCAGGGTGGCCAGTTGGTCGAGGTCG
>NZ_KV823728.1:248-577 GCF_001815995.1 Dietzia sp. HMSC21D01
GACCTGTCCACAATCCTTGACACAGCCCAAGGAGTGCGAACGGCAGGATAGGCGCGTCGAGTGGTGTCAGTGGTGGTGGGCCGGGTTTGGGTGGGGGTGGGTTGGTCGCTCGGGGGGTTGCGGGTGGTGGGGTCCATCTGACGCCTTGGGGTGCGGTGGGGTCTGGGGTGGTGGTCCAGCCGGTGTTGTGGATCATGGCGTGGCAGTCGCCGCTGGCCAGGGCGAGTTCGTCGATGTTGGTCAGGCCGCCGGCGGCCCAGGGTGTGCCGGCGTGGTGGGCTTGGCTGTGGCGGGCGTCTTGGTCGCAGTCGGGGTGGGTGCAGCCGCCG
>NZ_KV823728.1:597-1143 GCF_001815995.1 Dietzia sp. HMSC21D01
CAGGGTGGCCAGTTGGTCGAGGTCGATGCGCACGACGATCGCCGCGGCCGCGCCGGTCCTCGTGGCGTCGGTGTTCAGGGCGAGGGTCAGGGCGTGGACGAGGGCGTCGTGCATGCGTTGACCGTCGCTGCGGGTGTCTTTTTCGTCGGGGTCGGGCCACAGGCGTCCGGGTTGGGCCCAGCGGGCGTGGACTTCGCGCATCAGGGCGGCCAGTTGGGGGTCCATGGTCATCGAAGCCCGGGCCATCAGGTCCAGTCCTTGGCCGGAGCAGGTGACCGAGCGGCGCCGGGCCCGTTCGCCGGCGCCGCGTTGGGTGCGGCCCGGATCGATCTGGTCCAACAGGCGGTGGGCGTGTTCCTGCAGGCGGCGGGTCGTGGCCTGTTCGGCGGCCAGGGCGATCAGCTCGGCTTCGAGGCGGCCGCGTTCGTCGTCGTCGACCTCGTCGGGCAGGGCGGCCAGGGTGGCGTTGATGATCTTCAGGTGCCCGGCGGAGATCGTCCCGGCGGCGGAGGCGTGCATGCGGGCGGTGTCGGCGATCGAGGAGTC
>NZ_KV823728.1:1163-2304 GCF_001815995.1 Dietzia sp. HMSC21D01
GGTGTCGGCGATCGAGGAGTCCTCGAGGCGACCGCGGGCCTCCCCGGGGGCCAGGCCCAGGCCGCCGGTGAGCATCTGCCGTTCGTTGATGTAGCCCACCTGCCTGGCGGTACCGGAGGCGCGGGCAGCGGCCAGCACGCGCGCCTGGGTGGCACGCAACCGGCGGTGGGCCTGCTCCAGCGCGACCACCTCGGCGTGCAGCTCGGCGGCCGGGACCGCGGACCAGTCCCGGGCCAGGTGCGCGTCGAGCGCGCGCAGCACGGAGGTCAGCTCCTCGCCCGGGGCGGCCGCTGCGCTGGCACCTCTCACCGTGTCGCTCATGCGTTCGATTAGATCATCCGGGTACGACACGAACCCGTCACCGCAGGTCAGCGCGGTTGGGCTAGTCGACTCCGCTAACCGCCTCAGCCGGCTCGTCGCCTGGGACCGGGACTGCTTCTCCGCGGGCCGACCTGAACAAGTGGAAGTGCATGGACGCCATCAGTGCGAGCGGGAGCACTGCCGCGAGAGACCACTCCGACGAAGTGGAGATCGCGAACACGGCAGTGGCGATCAGGCCGTAGCCCGTGACCAGCGCAGACAGGACTGTGAGCGGCGATCGCTTCCACCGCCCCACACCTCGCCCGCGCGAGATCAGCCATCCGCCCATCAGCGCGGCGCCGTAAAGGGCGAGCAGACTGCACGTGAGCAGGATGTACTCCTGCGGTAGCTCGCGCGGCGTCGGCCCATTCCCGAGCGGCGAGGCAGCGGACCACGCGAGCCAGGACCCCCACAGTCCTAATAGAAGGGTGACCGCCACGCTGGCGGCCCAGTTCGCTGTTGAAGACCCACCCGTCTGACCGGCTGCCATGACGATTCCTTTCCTCGGCTGTCTAGCCCCGGTGATTCACGGGTATCTGCGGATCGCTGGGCGAAAATAGACCGAAGTGCTTCCTGAACAGGGGAAACTGGGACTTGTCGAGAGCTCCAGGTCCTCAAGCAGAAAGCACTCGGTAGGTGAAGCGTACTTCGTGGTCGTCTGGTCTGTCCGTTACTGCTGATGGTGTCGGGGTGATCGCCCACGCCGGGGCCATCGCGCCTCGACTTCTGGCTGATCAGGTCGGTCTGACCGCCGAGCTGTCAGGGGCCATGGCTCGCCGAC
>NZ_KV823728.1:2324-3468 GCF_001815995.1 Dietzia sp. HMSC21D01
CGAGCTGTCAGGGGCCATGGCTCGCCGACAGTTTATCCCGATCCACGACCGCGGCCGTGTGCTGATCGATACCGCGGTGATGCTCGCCGATGGCGGCGAGTCCATCTCCGACATCGACGTCCTGCGCCACCAGTCCGGCGCCCTGGGCCCGGTCGCCTCGGCCCCGACGGTGTGGCGCACACTCGATGAGGTCACTGCCGGCAAGCGCAAGAAGATCCAGGTGGCGCGAGCCCGCACGCGGCGGCATGTGTGGTCCCACCTGCCCGGCGGAGTACCCGCATCGGCGTGTGCGGGGCGGGATCTGGGATCGACGGTCGTGCTCGATGTGGATGCCACCATCGTGGTCACGCACAGCGAGAAGGAACATGCAGCTCCGACATATAAGCGCACGTTCGGGTACCACCCGATCGGCGTGTGGTGCGACAACACAGAAGAGTTCCTCGCCGCGAGCCTGCGCCCGGGCAACGCCGGGTCAAACACCGCTGCCGACCACATCGACGTCCTGGGCCAAGCAATCGCGCAGATCCCCGCGAGTCATCGGCGTGATCTGCTGATCCGCTCCGACGGCGCCGGCGCCTCCCACGACCTGCTGGAGTGGATCACCGAACAGAACCGCATCCGCGGTCGACAGGTGGAGTACTCGGTCGGATTCTCCATCACCGCCCCGATTCGCCGAGCCATCGCGACCTGCCCCGAAGCCGCGTGGGGACCAGCGCTCAACCCCAACGGGGACATCCGCGACGGGGCCGACATCGCGGAGCTGACCGGGTTCCTCGCTCCCGGGATGCTCACCAAGTGGCCAGACGGGATGCGGGTCATCGTCCGCCGCGAACGACCCCACCCCGGCGCCCAGTTGTCGATGTTCGAGGAGATCGATGGATGGCGCTACCAGGCGTTTGCCACCAACACCACCACCGGGCAACTGCAGTTTCTTGAAGCACGGCATCGGGCGCACGCCCGGGTAGAGGACCGGATCCGTCACGCCAAGGACACCGGTCTTGGCCGTCTGCCCTCACGCGAGTTCGCGCTCAATCAGGCTTGGCTGGTGGCGGTGATGCTCGCCGCAGATCTGGTGGCGTGGACTCGGATGCTGGCCTGTACCGGCGAGGCTGCGGTTCTGGCCTTGTGCGAGCCCAAAGCGCTG
>NZ_KV823728.1:3488-5658 GCF_001815995.1 Dietzia sp. HMSC21D01
GCGCTACCGCTTCCTGCACGTCGCAGCCCGGCTGACCCGTAGCGGCCGGCGACGCCGGGTGAAGATCCCAGAGACGTGGCCCTGGGCCACCGCCATCGTCGCCGTGTTCAACAAGATCGCCGCGATCCCCAAACCAGCCTGATCTCACCTGCCCGCCCTCGACATCACCACCCGGAGACCCGCCCACCGGCAGCGCCAGCCGGCACCCCCGCACGCCCTTACTCGAAAACAAGCCCGCCGTCACCCGACAGCAGCAGTCACACCGGCCCGTGAATCAGCGGGGCTAGAACGACGGGCGGGCGCGCTGACCGGTTCCATCCATTTCACGCCCTGCCGCGCGCGATGACTCCCCAGCAGGCGCCGGTCAGGTGCGAGGATCTCTGGCCGTGACCGCTCCCCGCCTCCGCATTCAGTCAAACGCCCCGGCGCCGCGGGTCCGGTGGCAGGAATCTGCGCCGCTGCGGAACCGTTCAGCGCGGCGGGGCGTCGTACCGGGTGTGGGAAGAAGTAGAGCCTTGGGCGCCGCGCTGGTCGCTGTGGGCGTTGGGCTGTCCGGGTGCGCATCGGCAGGCGGTGAAGAAGAACCGACGGCGACGACGACGAGCTCCGCCTCGGCCGAGGAGTCGGGCAACCCGTGGGATCTGCCGATCGAGCAGAGGCCAGCCCTCTTCGACCCGTGTGCGGACGTCCCTGCTGACGCTGTCGAACAGGCCGTAGGAGCCCCCATTCGACTGGAGGAACTTCTCACTAAGAGTGAACCGGGACAATTACAAGCATGCGGCTGGAGTTCCGACGAGGTAGTTCTTGATCTAGTCGCGACTTGGAAGTCACATTCTGACTATCTCGCGGACCCCACAGGCGTCGTTGACGGCGATGGTCATCCCGTCGGCGGCCGAAATGCGCTGCGGCTAGTTGACCAAGAGAACGAGCCCAATACCTGTCGATACTTGTTCTTCACTGGACGAGGCACGGTCGCGCTGACCGTCAGTCTGGCTACAACTTTCAAAACCTTCCGAGGGCATCATTTCGCGGACGCATGCGACGTCCTGCAAGAAACCGCCACCACCTTAGTCGAGTTCTTACCACCTGGAGATTTCCGATGACGGTTAACTTGGGGCCAAGCGTCGCACAGGAATGTGTGAAGCTTTGTGATTCTTTTGTGAAAGCCCTGGCAATTTCCATGGCCGACGAGTGGCAAATGAGCCAGGTTCCCAGCCCCGGCGCTTTCGACACGGCGCGACAGATCGGAACCGTCTACTCGCTCTTCGTTGAAGAGGACTTGCGGACGCTCTTGAACGGCTTCGTAGATCAGGCGCGGGCGATGTCGATGTTGTTCGCCGCTGCGGGAGGTCTGATCGAGGCGCAGGACGAGGCCGTCGCCGCCGCGCTGGGTAAGGCCGCCGAAGAGCCGGTCGGGCTTCAGAGCCTCGGGTTGATGGGATCGCTCGGGTCGACCACCGCGCTGCTCGACGCGGCCGACGGCACCACCACGCTCGGGGGCTACGGCCGCGTCGGCCCCGAGGACGTGTCGACCTCGCCGCTGGAGCGGATGGCCGAAGCCGCGCAAGCCCTGGAGCCCCAGCAGTTCGCGACCATCGCCGCGCGGATGACCCAGGCGGCGACCGTGCTCGACGACGCCGCGACCACCCTGCGGTCCGGACTCGGCAACCTCCTCGGCCACGCCTGGCAGGGCGAGTTCGCCGACCAGGCGACCTTCTCCACCCACCGACTGGCAGACTCCGCGGCGGCCCTCGCCGGCCAGCTCACCGCAGTCGCCGAAAAAGCCGACGGGGCACAGCGCGGGTTCGCCACCCCCCGCCAGCGGATCGCGTCGGAGGCCGCCGACGTCGCCCTCGCCGAGAACCGCACCCCGGGATTCGGCCGGCTCGCGGGCCCGGTGGCGCCGTCGGTCAAGGCGGACGTCGAGGCCGCCCGGCACGCCGCCGAGGAGCAGGCGCGGGCGATCGTCAACACCGAATACAGCCCCGCGGTGATGGACGCCAACCTCGACGACCTGGACTTCACCGCGGCGTACCGAGTGGTGTCGACCTCCGCACTGGGCGGTCCCGGCGGGATCGACATGGCGCGGATCTGGAACACCGAGGGCATCACGCGCCCGGCGCAGCCGGCCGCGCCCGACCCGGCCACGCTCGCCGCCCTCACCGGCGCA
>NZ_KV823729.1:0-2753 GCF_001815995.1 Dietzia sp. HMSC21D01
CGGGGACGTCTCGCCGTCCCCGCCACCGGCCCCACCTCATTGCCGATCCCCCTGCGCGGAGACCATCCCGCCCCCGCCGCGGCGCCGCCGTCGTTGGGCGGGTCCGCGGCCGCCGCGGCCCCGGTGGAGGCGCCCGTCGAGACGCAGCCCGAGGGGTCTGCGACCTATGGCGCCGAGCCGGGGACGATCGCCGTTCCGGGAGAGCCGACCTCGTCGTCGTCGACCCCCCGTGACACGTCGGCCCGCGCCAACGAGACGCAGACGATCGTGCATCTCGTGCGCCACGGCGAGGTCCACAACCCCGAGGGCGTCCTCTACGGTCGACTGCCCGGGTACCGGCTGTCGGAGCTGGGACGCAGCCAGGCGGAGACCGTCGCCCGCGTCCTCGGGAATGGGCACGACATCGTGTCGATCGTCGCCTCCCCGCTGCAGCGCGCCCAGGAGACCGCCGCCCCGCTCGCCGAGACCCTCGGACTGCCGGTGGGGATCGACGCCGACATCATCGAGGCGGAGAACCGTTTCGAGGGGCGCAAGGTCGGCGGCCCCGGCGGTGCGCTCCGCGACCCGCAGTACTGGCCGATTCTCGTCAACCCGCTGCGGCCGTCGTGGGGCGAGCCGTACCTGCAGATCGCGCACCGCATGATCGGCGCCGTGTACTCGACCCTCGACACCGCCCGCGGGCACGAGGCCGTCCTGGTGAGCCACCAGCTGCCCGTGTACACCACGCGGCGCTTCCTCGAGGGTCGGCGCCTGTGGCACGACCCGCGCTCCCGGCAGTGCTCCCTGGCGTCGGTCACCTCGTTGGTGTTCGAGGGCACCACGCTGCGCGACATCGTCTATTCCGAACCGGCGGGCGCCTCCGACCCGTCGCAGACTGGAGCATGATCCATGCGTAAGACCAAGGCCGCGCTCGGCGCGTTGCTTCTGTCCGGCGCGCTCGCCGCCGGTTGCGCCACCGGCAACGACGCTGTGGTGGTGGGCCCGGAGACGTTCGAGTTCGTCAGTCCCGACGGCCAGATCGAGATCCACTACGACCCCCCGGCTGAGCGCAAGCCCGTCGCCACGATCGCCGGGCCCGACCTGCTCGACCCCGACCGCACGCTCACCGTGCAGGACGATTTCGCTGGACAGGTCGTGATCCTCAACCTGTGGGGCCAGTGGTGTGGTCCGTGCCGCGCCGAATCCGACGACCTGCAGCGCCTGCAGGAGGAGTACGAGCCCCGCGGCGCGACCGTGTTCGGCATCAATCTCCGCGACCCCAACCGGCAGAAGCCCGTCGACTTCGTCCGCGACAACGGCATCACGTACCCGTCGATCTGGGACCCGAGCAACGCGGCCGTCGCCGCCCTACGTGGCTTCCCGACGTCAGTCGTGCCGGCGACGATCATCCTGGACAAGCAGCATCGGGTGGCCGCCGTGTACCTGGCCGAGATCACCGACGACGAGCTGAGTGAGACCGTCGACAGGATCCTGGCCGAGGAGGTCGAGCAGACGTGACCCCCGAAGTGATCCTGCTCGCCCAGAGCGTCGGGGAGACCTTCCAGCAGACTGTGGCCAGCGGCCCGATCCTGCTGGCGTTGGGCGCGTGCGTGCTGGCCGGACTGGTGTCGTTCGCCTCGCCCTGCGTGATCCCGCTGGTGCCCGGCTACATGGCGTACCTGGCCAGCGTGGTGGGCGCCGAGCGCCCGCCGGTCACCGCGGCCGCCGCTGAACGGCAGCGCGCCGCCACCGCCACACTGACCGTGGAGGAACGGCGAACCCGCCGCGCTTCCCGTACCCGCGTAGTCGGCGCATCCTTGCTGTTCGTGGGTGGGTTCACCGTGGTGTTCGTGCTGCTCAGTGCCATGGTGCTGGGGACCGTGCAGTACCTGGCCCCGCAGCAGGAGTTGCTGCAGCGGCTCGGCGGCGTGGTGACCATTCTCATGGGTCTGGTCTTCATCGGCTTGGTGCCCACCCTGCAGCGGGACACCCGCATGCAGCCGAAGGCGCTCTCGACGTGGCTCGGCGCGCCGATGCTCGGCGCCGTCTTCGCCCTCGGCTGGACCCCGTGCCTGGGTCCCACGCTCGCCGCGGCGCTGTCGGTTGCCGCCGGTACGGGCGTCGACGCGGCCCGGGGCGTCCTGCTGATCGTGGCTTACTGCCTGGGTCTCGGCTTGCCGTTCATCGTGGTGGCGTTCGGCTCCACGTGGGCGATGCGCACGGTCGGGTGGCTGCAGAAGCACACCCGGGCCATCCAGGTGTTCGGCGGCGTCATGCTCATCATCGTGGGTCTGCTGCTGCTCTCGGGCGGATGGGCGCTGTTCATCGACTGGCTGCGCGACTTCGCCATCTCGGACACCACTCTGCCCATCTGACCCACTTGAGCTGGCCGCCGTCGCGCCTCGGTCGCGTGTGGTCATGCTGCGGCCTTGGAGTTGGCCGTGTGTTGGGCGATGGTGTGGTCGAGGTCGTGGAGGAGGGCGAAGGGTAGGACTGGCGCGTGTAGTGGTGTCAGTGGTGGCGGGCCTGGTTTGGGTGGTGGTGGGTTGGTCGCGCGTGGGGTTGTGGTGGGTGGGATCCATCTGACGCCTTGGGGTGCGGTGCGGTCGGGGATGGTGGTCCAGCCGGTGTCGTGGATCATGGAGTGGCAGTCGGCGCTGGTCAGGGCGAGTTCGTCGATGTTGGTCTGCCCGCCGGCGGCCCAGGGTTTGCCGGCGTGGTGGGCTTGGCAGTGTCTGGCGTCCTGGTCGCAGTCGGGGTGGGTGCAGCCGCCG
>NZ_KV823729.1:2773-5339 GCF_001815995.1 Dietzia sp. HMSC21D01
CCAGCGGGCGTGGACTTCGCGCATCAGGGCCGCCAGTTGGGGGTCCATGGTCATCGACGCCCTGGCCATGAGGTCCAGGCCTTGTCCGGAGCAGGTGACCGAGCGGCGCCTGGCCCGTTCGGCGGCGCCGCGTTCGGTGCGGCCGGGGTCGATCTGGTCCAGCAGGCGGTGGGCGTTCTCTTGTAGGCGGCGGGTCGTGGCCCGTTCGGCGGCCAGGGCGATCAGTTCGGTTTCGAGGCGGTTGCGCTCGTCGTCGTCGACCTCGTCCGGTAGCGCGGCCAGGGTGGTGTTGATGATCTTCAGGTGTCCGGCCGAGATTCGTCCGGCCGCGGTGGCGGCCATGCGGGCGGTGTCGGCGATCGAGGAGTCCTCGAGGCGGCCGCGTGCCTCGCCGGGTGCCAGGCCGAGCCCGCCGGTGAGCATCTGCCGTTCGTTGATGTAGCCCATCTGTCTGGCGGCGCCGGTTCTCCGCGCCTCGGCCATGACGCGGGCTTGGGTGGCGCGCAGGCGACGTTGGGCCTGCTCGAGCGCGACGAGTTCGGCGTGCACCTGCGCCGCGCCCGCCTCGGACCAGTCGCGGCCAAGGTGCGCATCGAGCGCGGACAGCACGGCCGCCAGCTCACCACTCGCCGTGGAGGCGCTGCCCGCACCACTCATCCTGTCGCTCATGCGTTCGATTAGATCATCCGAGTACGACACGAACCCGTCACCGCAGGTCACGCCGACCGGCGCGACGTGGCCGCGCGTCGGATGACCCACCCGCAGGCCCCGCCCAGCTGCAAAGATCACTGGCTGTGACCGCGCATCGATTCAAACATGGCCCGGAAAACTCGCCGCAATGCCTCCAGTTCGAGATCTCAGGGCGACGGTGGAACCGTTCGGCCGGGCGGGGCGTCGTACAGGTTGTGGGAAGAAGTAGAGCTGTGTGCGGCGCGCTCGTTGCGGCCCTCGTGGTGCTGTCCGGGTGCGCGTCGGCGGACGGGGGAGAAGAGGCGCCGACGACGACGAGTTCCGCCGCTGCCGAGGAGTCCGGCAATCCGTGGGATCTGCCGGTCGAGCGGAGGCCCGCCCTCTTCGACCCGTGTGCCGAGATCCCAGTTGAAGCCATCGAGAAGGGGGTCGGGAAAGCTGTCGAACCGATGGACAGCCTTATGCGCCACGAGCCGGGGATTCTGATGTCGTGCGGTTGGCGAAGCTCAGAGGTGCAGTTCACCGCGCTGTCAACCTGGAAGTCACGCGCCGAATATCTCGCAGATCGATCCTTTGTCGTGCGGGATCGAGAGTATTCGAAGTCGGGAAGGTCGAGCCTCCGACTAGTGGAGAAGGGCGACAATTCTGGAGGAACGTGCCTTCAGGTGTTCTTCACACGCGTCGGGACGGTCTGGGTGAAGCTTGATTCAACCAGTGGCCTAGGTGAATTCAAGGGTGAGCAGTTGGTAAAGGCATGCGACGCGTTAGATGACGCGATCGAACCTGTTATGCCATACATACCCGAGGGAGATTTCAGGTGACTGTCAACCTTGTTCCGGAGGCTGCGAACTCCTGCGTGCGAGCGAGCGATGAGTTCGCCGATACCGTCAGGGAGATTGCTAATACAACATTAGTGAATAGCC
Organism: Dietzia sp. HMSC21D01; assembly: GCF_001815995.1. NCBI lineage: Bacteria > Bacillati > Actinomycetota > Actinomycetes > Mycobacteriales > Dietziaceae > Dietzia > Dietzia sp. HMSC21D01. The sequence goes on from NZ_KV823729.1 coordinate 4,387, forward strand.
AACGGGGGCACGTGGGGTCATTCCCCACCGCAAGGCAGATTGGCGCGGTGTATTCGCTCTTCGTGGACGACGACCTCCGGATGCTATTGAACGGCTTCGTCGATCAAGCTCGCGCAATGTCTCTCCTCTTCGCCGCAGCTGGCGGGTTGATCGAGGCGCAGGATGAGGCGTTGGCGGGGGCGCTATCGAAGGCGGCCGAGGAGCCGGCGGGGCTGCAGAGCCTGGGTGTGATTCGTGCCGGGGAGAATGAGGGGTTCATTCTCGAGGATGCGTGCGTGATGGGTGGCTACGGGCGGGTGGGTCCGGAGGACGTGTCGGATTCGCCGTTGGAGCGGATCGCCCAGTGTGCGCAAGCACTGCAGCCCGAGCAGTTCAGCGAGATCCAGCAGCGGGCGGGAGCGGTCTCCGAAGCGCTTCACTCCGCGGCCACGCAACTTCAGGCCGACCTGAGCACTGTGCTCGGGCACGGGTGGCAGGGCGAGTTCGCGGTGAGTGCCCAGGACTCGGTGAGGGGCCTCGTCCGCTCGGCGGTGGCGCTGTCTGGCGAGTTGGAGAAGGTCGCCGAGAAAGCCGGGCGCGCACACGACGGGTTCCACACCACGCGCACGAACGTGGCCGAGCAGGCGGCCCAGGCGCAGCTCGCGCAGCTGTCCGGGCGCGAGCTCGGGCCCGCGGGACTGTCGGCGGCCGCCGCGTCACGAGCCCAGCAGGCCGCGGCGGAAGAGCAGGCGCGGGCGATCGTCAACACTGAGTACAGCCCCGCGGTGATGGACGCCAACCTCGACGATCTGGACTTCACCGCCGCCTACCGGGTGGTCTCCACGACCGCACTGGGCGGGCCCGAGGGCATCGACATGGCGCGGGTCTGGAACACCGAGGGCATCGCGCGTCCGGCGCGGCCGGCCGCGCCGAACCCGGCCACGCTCGCCGCGCTCACCACGGGCGCCGGGGAG
>NZ_KV823730.1:0-2052 GCF_001815995.1 Dietzia sp. HMSC21D01
CACGGCGCTGCCCGCGCCACCACCCTGCGGGGCGAGGGCCTCGGCGGTGCCCGGCGCCAGGGTGCCCGAGGCGGGCACGACCACGTCGGGGACGGGCGCCACCCCGAGGATCCGCTCGACCGAGCCCGCGTTGTCGAGCGCCGCACGCGTGAGGTCGGTGGACCCCACCGCCGCGACGGACTCGAGGCCCGCCTGCGCGGCCGGCAGGCTCACCACGCACGCGCCGTCGGAAAGGGCACGCAGCTCGTCCAACCACCGTGTGGCGTCCGCGGCCACGGCCTCCGGATCGGCCGGGCGCGTGGTGGCGCCGCCGTCCCCGGGGTCGTCATCCCCGCCGCGGGCCCTCGCGCCCCGCGCGGAGGAGTCACCCGTGCGATCGGATCCGGCGTCCTCGGAGATCACGACGGGGCGACCGCCCGCGATCTCGGACACGGTCCCCAGGAGCGACGGATCCACCGCCAGACACATCGAACGCCGCAGCTCCTGGCCGCCGGGGCCGTCGAACGCCTCGTCGGCCGCGCGGACCAGACCGGTGAGACGACCGGAGTCCGACAGCTCGCGCAGGAGGGAATCGTCGGTCAGCATCACCACGGGATCGGGACCCTCGACACCGGGCACCGCCGCGACCCGCGTCGGTGACGAGGCCAGCGGCCACAGCACCGTCAGCGGGACCGGCGCCGGGCCCTGCTCGTCCGCCGGCGAGGGGTCGACCACCTCGTCGTCGTCGACCCCCGGCACGGTCGCCAGCCGCGGCGCCTCCAGCACGGGCAACAGGGTGCGGGCGTCGTCGAGGCGCGCGGGGGATCCGCCCGCGGGCGTGCCGTTGACGTTGACGAGCAGCGGGTAGACGCCGGGCTCGGTGAGCTGCAGGTCGGGGCCCGGATCACCGGGCACGGCGCGCGCGGGCATGGAGACGCGGTAGGTCACCGACGCGCCCGGCGGCAGGGCCTCGGCCACGCGCACGAACTCGCCGCGCACCCCGAACGACGGTTCCGACCACACCAGCGGTTCGCGCACCGACTCGGCGTCGGCGGACCGCGGCCCGCGCTGCAGGCGCACGTCGACCGCCTCGAGCGGGGTGTCGCCGACGTTGGTGATGGTCCCCGACACCGTGACGACCGGGACGCCGGCCTGGGTGCCGACGGCGGCCCCTCCCCCGTGCCCGGCGCCACCCGGGTCGCCCGCGCCGTCGAGGGCGCGCGGGGTGAGCTCGTCGATGCTGATCCTGGCCAGTGCGGGGGCCGGATTGGGGATGTAGGCGGCGGCCGAGGCCTCCTCGGGGGTGATCGCGCGGGCCGCGGCCGGGCCCCACGCGGTGCCGACGCCCCAGCCCGGTCCGATCGCCAGTGCCGCGCACAGCGCCGTCGGGACGACCGCCCGGACTGCGCGCCCAACCGGCCGCCCGATCACGGCCCTGACTCCTCCGGGGAGTCGTCGCGGGGCGCGGCTGCGGAACCCGGGCCGTGACTGCGGCGGACCGGCTCCGGACCGTCGGCCCGGCGGGACGGGTCCACCACCTGCGCGTCGGCGGGCGGAGGGTTGTCGCCTGCGGCCTCGGCGCGGGCGAGCTGCGGCAACAGGGTGCGGGCGGCCTCGACCAGCCGCCGCTCGTCCGGATAGGCCAGGCGGCGGGGCAGGTCATCGAACGGTACCCACGCGACCTCGGTGATCTCGGGGTCCTCGTCGCACAGGTCACCGTGGTCGTAGCGGATGAGGTGGTGGTGGACGGTCTTGTGGATGCGCCGACCCTCGGCCACGAACCAGTAGTCGATGGTGCCCAGCGCCGCCAGGACCGTGCCGTCGACGCCCGTCTCCTCGAGCACTTCGCGTCGGGCCGTCTCCTCGACGGTCTCGCCCGGCTCGATGTGCCCCTTGGGCATGGACCACAGCATGCGGCCGCGCCGGTCGAGGCGACCGATGAGCGCGACCTCGAGCCGGGACAGGTCCGGCTCGGGCCCGCTCGCGGCGCGCTCGAGACCGCGCACGACCAGCCCGCCGGCCGAGGTCTCCAGCACGGTCTTGAGGCGCTGGCCCCCGCGGGGATGGCGCGCT
>NZ_KV823731.1:0-688 GCF_001815995.1 Dietzia sp. HMSC21D01
CACACCGTAGCCCCAAAACAGGGCCCGACCAGCCATTATGTTAACGCCGATAATTGTCGTTATGTAAAGTGGAACTTGTCGCAAGCGTTAACTATCCCTTGACGATACCTGTGGCGCACCTGGACACTCGGAGCTATGGAGACTCCTCACCTGGTCGAGCTCATCGACGCCCAATAGCGCGCCTACGGCGTCAGTGAGGCCGAGCTGGCCCGTCGAATCGGGATCACTCGCCAGAATTTGCACCTGTGGCGCACCCACGGCCTGCGCGGCCTGCCGGCCCGAACGACCCTCAACGGCATGGCTGCTGAACTGCGCCTTCCACATGTCCGGATTCTCGAGGCGGCCTTGCGCGATGTCGGCTACCTCGACGCCACCGACGGATTATCAGGCTTACTGGCATGACCGCCCCTGACCCTCTCGGCCCGGCGGCCACGATCGCGGCTCTGAGTTCCACCACCCACCCGCTCGGAGACCTGACCACGCTACCCGCGGCATCCGGGCTATATGCCTGGTGGGCGGCCCCAGAGATACTGCCGCACCTGCCCGGCCCCGCCCATCCGCACCAGGTGCAGGTCACCGTCACCGATACCGCCACCGGAGACATCCTCATCGACGAACCACGCACCACCTACGACAACGGCTTCCTCGGATTCTGGCTACGGCGAGACATCACTGCCACGCTCACCAT
>NZ_KV823732.1:0-327 GCF_001815995.1 Dietzia sp. HMSC21D01
CACCAGGCCGCCCGCGGCCGCATGGCCGGCCACGACGGCGCTGAACGCGCCCGCCTCCTGCTCGCCCCCGAGGACCTGCGCTCGGCCGTGCGCGAGGGCCGCGAATCCAACCTCGTCCTCTTCTGCGTGGACGCCTCGGGCTCCATGGCCGCCCGCACCCGCATGGAGCAGGTCAAGACCGCGATCCTGTCCCTCCTGCTGGACGCCTACCGCCGCCGCGACAAGGTCGGCCTGGTGACGTTCCGCGGGTCCGCCGCGCAGGTCGCCCTCCCGCCCACCTCCTCGGTCGACGTCGCGGCCACCCGCCTCGCCGACCTACCGGCGGGC
>NZ_KV823732.1:347-2618 GCF_001815995.1 Dietzia sp. HMSC21D01
GCCCCCCCGCCTCGCCGACCTACCGGCGGGCGGCCGGACCCCACTGGCGGAGGGACTGCTCACCACCGCCGAGGTCCTGCGCATCGAGAGCATCCGCGATCGGCAGCGGCGACCTCTCGTCGTCGTCGTCACCGACGGCCGCGCCACCCACGGCCCGGACGCCCTCGCCCGGTCCCGCACCGCGGCGGCCGGGCTGGCCTCCCTCGGCGTGGCGTCCGTGGTGGTGGACTGCGAGACCGGCCGCTTCCGCATGGGCCTGGCCGCCGAACTCGCCGCGCACCTCGGCGCCGAGCACGTGCCACTCGGCGAGGTCACCGCGGACGGCCTCACCCGCACCGTCCGAGAACACACCACCGCACCGACCCCCACGACGCGAAACGAGGTCGCCTGATGCCCCAGGGACAACCCACCACCGTCCCCGACGACGGCCTCAGCACCCGCCAGCGCCGCAACCGCCCGCTCGTCATGGTCCACACCGGGCCCGGCAAGGGAAAATCCACCGCCGCGTTCGGCCTGGCCATGCGCGCGTGGAACCAGGGCTGGGACATCGGCGTCTTCCAGTTCGTCAAGTCCGCCAAGTGGCGCATCGGCGAGCAGACCGTCATGGAACGCCTCGGCCAACTGCATGCCGAGACCGGCGAGGGCGGCCCGGTGGAGTGGCACAAGATGGGCTCGGGATGGTCGTGGTCGCGCAAGGAAGGCACCGAGGCCGACCACGCCGCCGATGCCGCCGAGGGCTGGGCCGAGATCAAGCGCCGCCTCGCCACCGAGCGGCACGACCTGTACCTGCTCGACGAGTTCACCTATCCCATGAAATGGGGCTGGGTGGACGTCGACGACGTGGTGGCCACCCTCGCCGCGCGGCCCGGGCGGCAGCACGTCGTGATCACCGGCCGCGACGCCGATCCACGGCTGCTCGAGGTGGCCGACCTCGTCACCGAGATGGGCAAGGTCAAGCACCCCATGGACGCCGGGCAGAAGGGGCAGCGGGGGATCGAGTGGTAAGCGAACTCCCGCGCCTGGTCGTGGCCGCGCCGGCGTCGGGGCACGGCAAGACCACCGTCGCCACCGGCCTCATGGCCGCGCTGCGCCGTACCGGGCTGGAGGTCTCGGGGCACAAGGTGGGCCCCGACTACATCGACCCCGGCTACCACGCCCTCGCCACCGGCCGGCCCGGCCGCAACCTCGACCCGCACCTCGTGGGCGAGGATCGGATCGTGCCGCTGCTGCTGAACGGTGCGCGGTTCGGCGGGACTCGCGGCGGGCGGCCGGCCGACATCGCGGTGATCGAGGGCGTCATGGGCCTGTACGACGGCCACATCGGCCGCGAAGGGTTCGCCTCCACCGCGCACGTCGCCCGCCTCACCGATTCCCCCGTCGTGCTGGTGGTCGACATCTCGCACGCCTCGCGCACCATCGCCGCCACGGTCCTCGGCATGGCCACGTTCGACCCCGCCGTCCGGATCGCCGGGGTGGTGCTCAACAAGGCGGGGTCCGTACGCCACTCCGACGAGGTCCGCCGCGCCCTCGCGCCCCTGGGCATCTCCGTGCTGGGCGTGCTCCAGCGCGACGACGACGTCACCGCTCCCTCCCGACACCTCGGCCTCGTCCCCGCCGCCGAGCGCCCCGAGGCCGCGCGGTCCCTCGACCACCTCGCCGGGAAGGTCGCCGCATCCATCGACCTCGAGGCCGTCATGCGCATCGCGCGGTCCGCGCCACCGTTGCGCGGGCGGGCGTGGTCGGCGCAGGAGGCGGTGGCAGGTGGCGGGCGCGGATCCGGCGACGACGACGACAAGGGCCGCCCGCTCATCGCCGTGGCCGGCGGCCGGGCCTTCACGTTCCGCTACGCCGAGACGGTCGAACTGCTCGAGGCGGCCGGCTGCTCGGTCGCGCCGTTCGACCCGCTGGCCGACGAGTCCCTGCCCGACGGGACCGCGGGGATCTACCTGGGAGGCGGGTTCCCCGAGGTGCACGCGGGCGACCTCGCCGCCAATGAGCCCATGCTGCGAGCACTGCGCGCGGCGACGTCCGCGGGCGTGCCGACGGTCGCCGAATGCGCGGGGCTGCTGTATCTCTGCCGGAGCCTGGACGGCGTGCCGATGGTGGGCGCGATCGACGCCGACGCCGCCATGGCCCCGCGGCTCACGCTGGCCTACCGACGCTCAACGGCCGTGGCCGACAGCGTCCTCGCCGCCGCAGGCACCGAGGTCACCGGGCACGAGTTCCACCGCACGGCGGTCACGCCTGCGGCGGGTGCGGACACGGAGCCGC
>NZ_KV823733.1:0-896 GCF_001815995.1 Dietzia sp. HMSC21D01
GGCCGCGCCGGGCACGACGAGGTGATCGGCGTGGCCGACCGGCTCCTCGGTCCGGGCGGGCGGCTCGTGGTCCACACGACTGTCGCGCCGGGCCGTCCGACCCCCGCCGTGGTGGAGCTCGCGGCGTGGGAGTCGAGGTACGTCTCCGAGGCGGGGCCCCCGGTCGCCTGGTCCGAGCTGGTCGGCGCGATCGAGCGGGCGCCGAGGCTGACACTGCGAGGGCGGGTCGAGACGACCGCCCACCACGCGGAGACGGTCCGCCTCTGGTCCGAGACCTTCGCGCAGCGCGGCAGGGACGCCGCCGCACTGGGCTTCGACGCCGTCTACCGACGGATGTGGGCGTTCCACCTCGCAGTGCTCGAGGCGGGGCTGCGCGCGGGATGGACCGAGTCGGTGCAGGTGCTGGCCACCGCGGAGGGCGCGGTCTCGCACCGCGACGGGCGGGTCACGACCTAAGGTCATCGGCATGGGAAACCTCCTCACCCCGCTCGCGATCTGGTTCGGTCGGCAGGACGCGACGCGCGAGAACTCCCACCTCGTCGTCACGCTGGACCGGTGGCTGAGCCGGGTCTCGCGGGGTCGCGTCCCGCTTCTCCGGCTGGCCGCGCTGCCCACCCTCACCCTCCACGTGCCCGGGCGCAGGAGCGGGGAGCCGCGCAGCACGCCCCTGCTGTGTGCCTCCTGGAACAACGGCCTCGTGGTGGTCGGCTCCAACTGGGGCGGTCAGATGACCCCGGCCTGGGTCCACAATCTGCGCGCGGCCGGAGAGAGGGAGGTCGAGATCTCGGTCTACGGCGCGCGGCTCGTCGTGGACGGGCGCGAGCTGCCCGACGACGAGCGGGCGTCGGCGTGGGCCGCGGCGGTGCGGGTGTGGCCGAACTACGAGATCTACGCCC
>NZ_KV823734.1:0-1664 GCF_001815995.1 Dietzia sp. HMSC21D01
GGGGCGGAGTCAGGCGACCTGCGTGACCTCGACCGGCAGGCCCGGGTCGGCGGCGACGGTCAGCGGACTGGGCGCGGCGCCCGAGGCGAGCAGGGCGGAGGCGACCCCCACGACCATCGCGCCGTTGTCCGTGCACAGGCGCGGCCGCGGGACACGCAGTGTGAGGCCGGCCTCGGCACACCGGTGGGCGGCGAGGTCGCGCAGTCGCGAGTTGGCCGCCACGCCGCCGCCGATGAGCAGGGTGTCCACGCCCAGGTCTGTGCAGGCCCGCACCGCCTTCATGGTGAGTACGTCGGCGACGGCGTCCTGGAACGACGCCGCGACGTCGGCCACGGCGAGCCGCTCGCCGTCCCGTTCGGCGGCCTCGATCCGCCGGGCCACGGCGGTCTTGAGTCCGGAGAAGGAGAAATCGTGCCGTGCGTCACGCGGTCCGGTCATGCCACGGGGGAACGCGATGGCGCGGGGGTCACCGGTGGCGGCGAGGCGGTCGATCACCGGTCCACCCGGGTAACCGAGGCCGAGCAGACGGGCGACCTTGTCGTACGCCTCGCCCGCGGCGTCGTCGACGGTCGACCCGAGCTCCACGACCGGTTCGGTCAGCGAGCGCACGTGCAGCAGCTGGGTGTGGCCGCCGGAGACCAACAGGGCCACGCACTCCCCCAGCGGCCCGCCGTCGAAGCCCGCGACGGCGACGTGGCCGACCAGGTGGTTCACGGCGTAGAACGGCACGCCCCAGGCCGCGGCGTAGGCCTTGGCCGCGGACGAGCCCACGAGCAGCGCCCCGGACAGCCCGGGCCCGATGGTGGCGGCGACGGAATCGGGCCGCTCCACCCCGGCCTCGGCGAGCGCGGCGCGGACCGTGGGGACGAGCGCCTCGAGGTGGGCGCGGGAGGCGATCTCCGGGACGACGCCTCCGAAGCGCGCGTGCTCGGACATCGACGAGGCCACCACGTCGGACAGCAGATCGGCCCGCCCGTCGTCGTGGACCCGCGCCACGGCCACGCCCGTCTCGTCGCACGAGCTCTCGATCCCCATGACGGTCCTCATCGGCCGCTCCCCTCTCCCGTGTCGCCGCCAACAATGTCCCCGCCTACAGTGTCCCCGCCGCCGTCCGCGCTGCCGGTGACGTCACGGTCCGCGCCGCCGCCCCGCGCCGGCCGCACCATGAGATGCGCGTCGGCCATGCTGGGCCGGTAGTACCGGGGGCGCAGGCCCACGACCTCGAACCCGTGGGCCTCGTACAGCGTGAGTGCGGGGACGTTGTCGGTCCGCACGTCCAGGACGACCGGCGCGCCCTCGGCATCGGCCACCTCGAGCATCCGCCGCAGCAGCGCCCGTCCGATACCGCGTCCCTGGTACTCCGGGTCGACGCCGATGGTGTGCACCTCGAACTCGCGGTCGCCCTCGGGCCCGAGCCCGGCCAGGACCGCGTAGCCGACCAGCCGCCCGTCGCCGCGGGCGGCCAGGCACGTGGTGTGACGTGAGCCGATCTCGGACAGGAACGCCGCCGCCGACCACGGGCCGTCGCCGCGGAACAGGAGTCTCTCCAGGTCAGCGCACCGCATGGCGTCGTCGGCGACCAGCGCGTCGTGGTCGACGTCGGCCGGCGTCGCGGTCATCGCCCCACCCCGCGCAGGGCCGCGGAGGGTTCGGCGCGCCGGGGC
>NZ_KV823735.1:0-1678 GCF_001815995.1 Dietzia sp. HMSC21D01
CGGTGGCGCGGGCGGCGGCGGCCAGCCGATCGCGGTCGGCGAGCACGGCGTCGAGGGCCGCGGAGACCTCGGCGGCGTACCGGCCCGGGTCGAGCAGGACGCCGTTGACGCCGGCCTGAACGAGGTCACGCGGGCCGCCGGCGTCGGGGCCGATCACGGGCACGCCCGAGGCGTGGGCCTCCTGGATCGACTGGCAGAACGTCTCGAACTCGCCGGCGTGACAGAACACGTCGAGCGTGGCGTAGGCGCGGGCGAGCGCCTCGCCGTGGAGTTCCCCGGTGAAGATCGCGTGGGGCATGGCCGCCTGCAGTGCGGGGCGGTCGGGTCCGTCGCCGACGACGACGAGTTGGACGTCGCCGCCCGGGCCGGAACGGTCGGCCAGTGGCCGGAGGCGCTCGACGTGTTTCTCCGGCGCGAGCCTGCCGACGAATCCGACGACGGGCCGCCCGTCCGGAGACCACAGCCGGTGCAGGGCCGCGCTGCGGCGGGTGGGCGAGAATCGCTCCGCGTCGACGCCCCGCCCCCACCGGTACAGGCGCGGGATCCCCTGGGCGGCCAGGTCCTCCATCGCCGCGGTCGACGGGGCGAGGGTTCGGTCGCAGGTCGCGTGGATCGCCCGGGTCCAGGCCCAGGCGGCGTCGGCGAGGACGCCGATCCCGTACGCGTCGGCGAATCCGGCCACGTCGGTCTGGTACACGGCCACCGAGGGCACGCCCAGGGCGCGGGCGGCGGCGGCACCGGCGGCGCCGAGCACGAACGGGGACGCCAGGTGCACCACGTCGGGTGCGAAGTCGCGCAGGGCGTTGTACACGCTCGGGCTGGGCGCCCCGACCGGGAGGGAGGACACCACCGGCACCCGCACGGCCGTGACCCGGTGGACGGGGTAGCCGAGGTGGTGGTCGGGGTCGGGCCCGTCGGACGCGGGCCGACCGAGATAGGGGGAGACGGCGCTGATCAGCGGGTGCGACTGCACGGCACCGGCCGCGCCCTGCCAGAAGCCGACCTGGTCGGAGGGGGCGACGACGAGGCAGTCGTGGCCGTGTCGCCGCGCGTACTCCAGCACGCGCAGGACGGAGTTGGTGACGCCGTTGACGTTCGGCAGGAACGATTCGGTGACGATGGCTACGCGCACGCCCTCACTGTCGCCCGGCCGGGCCACGGGCCGGTGATCAGCGCGGGTCGGTGCGGGGAATTCGTGGTATCGCCCGGTGAACCCCCGGTGACGCGGCGGCGTAGGCGAGCGCGGACAGCGGCACGACCACCGCGGGGACCGACAGGGCGGGCACCACGGCGACCGTCCAGCTGCGGCCGGAGACCCGGACGAGATCGGGGTTGGCGCGGCGGAACTCCACCTGCACGCGCTGCCCCTCCACCAGGCCCGTCGGGTAGAACACGCCGGTCACCGGGCGCACCGTCCGGCCGCCTCCGGCGTCGAACTCCACAGCGGCCCGCCGGTCGGTGACCTCGGTGACGGTGGCCGTGGCGCTGCCCATGTCCCGGTCGATGCGCTGGTCGTTGACAAAGCACGCCAACAGGATGAGGACGGCGGTGAGCACGGAGAACACCGCCGCGGCCGCCGCCACCACCCGCACGCCCTGCCGGGTGAGCACCGCGCGACGGGCCCGACGCGCGGAGACGGTGCCCGCGGTCATCCGGGGTCCGAGGCCCCGGGCTCGGT
>NZ_KV823736.1:0-879 GCF_001815995.1 Dietzia sp. HMSC21D01
GCCGGCGCGCCGGCGGCCGGGGCCGCGCGAGCGAGCGCCGGCTCAGACCACCCCGAACCGGCGCGAGGCCGCGACCGTCGCCTTCTGGTAGCCGGCCGGGAACAGCCTCACCAGCACGTCGAGGACGTGCGCGTCCGCCCCGACCAGCACGCGGGGCCGGCGCCGCTCGACGCCGTCGAGGATGACCCGCGCGGCGGTCGAGGCCTCCGTGCGGGCGAACTTCGTGTCGAAGATGGTGGCGAAGTCGGCGCTGTCGAGCCCCTCGGCCGCGCCGGCGCTGCGGGCGACGGCGGTCTTGATGCCGCCGGGGTGCACGCAGGTGACGTCCACCGGGTGACCGGCGGCGAGCATCTCCATCCGCAGCGACTCGGTGAACTGCTGGACCGCCGCCTTGGCCGCGTTGTAGGCGTTCTGCGTGGGCACGGACAGGAACGCGAAGATGCTGGAGATGTTGACCAGGTGGCCGTCGCCGGAGGCGATGAGGTGCGGGAGGAACTCCTTGGTGCCGTGCACGACGCCCCAGTAGTCGACGTCCATGACGCGCGCGATGTCCTTGTAGGAGGACCGCTCGACTGCGCCGGTGAACGCGATGCCGGCGTTGTTGATCACGAGGTGGACCACGCCGAAGTGCTCGGCGACCAGACCGGCGTACTCGGCGACCAGGGCCTGCTCGGTGACGTCGAGGTGCTGCGAGTGCACGTCGGTGGCGCCGTCGCCGCGCGCCAGCTCGACGGTGCGGGTCAGGCCGTCCGGGTCGATGTCGCTCAGGGCGAGCCGAGCGCCGCGTCGGGCGGCCTCGCGCGCCAGCTCGCGTCCGATGCCGGAACCGGCGCCGGTGACGACGACGACCTTGCCGTCCATCCGCCAGCGGCGCGAGCC
>NZ_KV823737.1:0-12968 GCF_001815995.1 Dietzia sp. HMSC21D01
TGCTCGATGCCGCGCGCGCCACCGCGGACGCGCGGTGGGGCCGGCCGCGGGAGGGCCACCGGCCCGTGTACCTCGTCGCTCCGGCCGGTCACCCCAACCACGGCGACGAGCAGCTGTTGGCGGGGTGGCTGCGCTACCTGCGGCACGCACTGCCGGGGACGCCCGTCGTGGTGGACTGCCACACGCCCGGCCAGGCGGCGGTCCTGCACCATTCCGAGCACCCGGACGTGCTCTTCACCGACACCCTGTGGCGCCTGGCCTCCGAGCACACCGGCGCCGACGAGGCGATCGGGTTCTGTCGCGCCGCGGTGGGCGACCCCGGGCTGCGTCCGGCGCTGGCCACGGGCATCGACCTGCTGCGCAGCGCGTCTGTGGTCCACCTCATCGGCGGCGGCTATGTCAACGACCTGTGGCCGCATCACCTGGGCGTGGTCGCGGCGGCGGGGGAGGCCGGCCGGGCGGCGGGCGCGCGCGTGGTGGCCACCGGTCAGGGGTTCGTGCCGTGCGGGGACGCCGGACGGTTGGCGGGGGCGTTGCGCGACTACGACCTGGTCACCGTCCGTGACGCCGACTCGTTCGAGCTCCTCGCGGGCACGGGGGTGCCGGTCCGTCACGTGGGCGACGACGGCTGGCTCGCCCTGTCGGCGGCGGGTGTCGTCGAGGCCGGCGACCACCCCGTCTACTCGTCCGACCCGGACGCGTGCCGCGACCTGGTGCTGTGCGCCCAGTCCGACCTGGTGGAGCCCGAGGTCCTCGCCGACACCGTCGCGCGGATGCTCGCCGCGTGGGCGGTGCCGGGCGAGCGGATCACCGTCGTCGAGTCGATCCCCGGTGGGGACCGGGTGGTGTGGGACAGGGTGTGTGCGCGCGCGGCGGCCGCGTCCGGCGCCGACGGTGGACAGGGTGGATACGACGGCGACGACGAGGTGGGCCGCGCCTTGGCCGATCTGCGGTTGCCCCGCGCGCGTTTCGTGCCGTTCCAGGAACTGTGGGCCACGGGTCTGCCCGCCCGGCCGGGGCAGGTCTGGCTGACCACCCGTTTCCATCCGCATCTCTTCGCGGCGGCCCGCGGGGCCTCCGGGGTGGCACTGCGGTCGGGGTCGGCCTACTACGACGTCAAGCACGGGGCGCTGCTCGCCGCCGGGTCGCGGTGGAGTTCTGTGGCGGCGGACGAGGACCCGCGCTCCGTCGTCTCCGGGGTGCCCGCGGCGGGTGGCGTCGATCCGGCCACCGTCGCCGCGCTCGTGGAGGTCGCGGAGCGGTTGGCACAGGAGATCTACGCGGGGGTCGTGGGCCGCACGCTGCGGTGATACGCAGGCGGATCACCGGGCGCGAACACCTACTGTTCATCGGTGGCGCCGAGGTCTACTGTCTGACCTCGTGACTACGTATGGGCGGGTGTCACCGTCTGTGATGAGGCGGTGGGCGGGCTGGGCGACGTTGAGTCCGGTCCGGGTCGTCGCCCTGAGTTTCGCTGCGGCGATCGCGGTGGGGACCGGGTTGCTGCTGCTGCCCGCGGCGGTGGCGTCCGGGGGCGCCACCAGTGTGACCGCAGCGCTGTTCACGGCGACGTCGGCGATGTGCTTGACCGGGTTGATCGTGGTGGACACCCCTGTGCACTGGTCGGGATTCGGTCAGGCGGTCATTCTGGGGCTGATCCAGGTCGGTGGCCTGGGGATCATGACCATGGCCTCGTTGGTGGGGCTGATGTTGGCGCACCGGATCGGACTCAAGGCACGGTTGAACACCGCGGCCGAGGCCCGGGCGGCCGAACTCGGCGACGTGCGGGGCGTGGTCGTGGGCGTGGTCCGGATGAGTCTGGTCATCGAGGCGGTCACCGCGGCGGCGCTGGCGATTCGTTTCGCGGTCGGGTACGACGAGCCGGTGCTGCGGTCGCTGTGGCTGGGCGTGTTCCATTCGGTCTCGGCGTTCAACAACGCCGGGTTCGCGCTGTACAGCGACAACGTGATCGGCTTCGCCACCGATCCGTGGATCTGTGTGCCGTTGATGGTGGCCGTGATCCTGGGCGGGTTGGGCTTCCCGGTCCTGTTCGAGGTGGGGCGGCGCATCCGCCGGTCCGGGTCCGCGGCCCGGGAGCACCCGCGGTGGAGCCTGCACACCCGGCTGACCGTGCACGTCACGGCGATCCTGCTGCTGGCGGGGTTCGCGGCGGTCCTGGCGCTGGAGTGGACCCGCACGCTGCAATCGTTCGGTTTCGCCGACAAGGTCCTGGTGGCCGCGTTCCAGGGGACGATGCCCAGAACCGCCGGCTTCAACAGTGTCGACTACGCCCTGATGGACGATGCCACCCTGCTCGTGACCGACGTGTTGATGTTCATCGGAGGTGGCAGCGGAGGCACTGCGGGCGGGATCAAGGTGACGACGTTCGCTCTGCTGCTGTTCGTCATGGTCGCCGAGGTGCGGGGCGAGAAGTCGGTCACGATCTTCGACCGCCGTGTGGACACCCGCGTCCAGCGCCAGGCGTTGGCCGTGGCCCTCATCGGTATCGGGTTGGTGACGGTCTCGACGATCGTGCTCCTGGCGGGGACGCCGTTCGGGCTCAATGAACTGTTGTTCGAGGTCACCTCCGCGTTCGCCACGGTGGGGCTGTCCACCGGCATCACCGCGCAGCTTCCCGAGTGGGGTCAGTGGACACTGATCGGACTGATGTACCTGGGCCGGATCGGCCCGATCACCATGGTCAGTGCCCTGGCCGCTCGCCAACGCGGGCGACGGTACGACCTTCCCGCAGAAAGGCCTCTCATTGGCTAGGAAATCAGCACCGGACGCCGTGGCAGTGCTCGGTCTCGGCCGGTTCGGCAAGTCGCTCGCCCTGGAGTTGATGTCCCAGGGCGCGGAGGTGTTGGGTGTCGACGCGAGCGATGCGGTCGTGCAGAAGATCGCCAACCGCCTCACGCACGCGGTGGTGGCCGACACCACAGACGAGGAGTCCCTACGTCAGTTGTCGGTGCACGAGTTCGATCGCGCGGTGGTGGGGATCGGCTCCGACCTCGAGGCCAGCCTGCTGACCGCCTCGGCCCTGATCAATATGGGCGTGGCCAACGTGTGGGCCAAGGCGATCAGCAACTCCCACGCCAAGATCCTCACGCAGATCGGTGTGCACCATGTCGTGCGGCCGGAACACGACATGGGCAAGCGGGTGGCCCACCTGGTCCGCGGCCGGATGATCGACTACATCGAGTTCGATGACGGATTCGCCATGGTCAAGACGACCGCCCCCGCGTTCGCGACGGGTCGCAGTCTCGGTGCGACCTCGATCCGCACGGACCACGGCGTGACCGTGGTGGCGATCAAGCGTCCCGGGGAGGGCTTCACCTACGCCGCCGCCGACACGATCCTGCACCCGGGGGACACCATCATCGTCTCCGGAAAGGTGCGCGACACCGAACGCTTCGCGGAGCTGTCCTAGACCGCGATTCCCGTCCGTGAGGTGTGGGTTCTGTCGCTGACGCGAGGCGGACGGCTTTTGTGCAACTAGTTGCACAAAAGCCGGCGCGACCGTACGGTCGGGGGAGAAGTCTGCTCCGCCCCGCTCACGATAGGACTGCTCATGGCCCTTCCCTCAGTGCTCGCCGGCCCGCTCACCGTCCCGGTGGTCGCCTCGCCGATGTTCATCTACTCCGGCCCCGAGCTGGTGGCAGCGCAGTGTCAGGCGGGGGTGATCGGGTCGTTCCCGGCGCTCAACGCGCGGCCGCAGTCCGCACTGGCCGAGTGGATCGAGCAGGTGCGGGAGAGCAACGAGGCGTTCGCCGCCGCGAATCCCGACCGGTACGTCGCCCCGTTCGCGGTCAACCAGATCGTCCATCGCTCCAATGATCGGCTCGAGCAGGACCTGGCCACCGTCGTCGAGCACGAGGTGCCGATCGTCATCACCTCCCTCGGTGCGCGCGAGGAGGTTAACGAAGCCGTCCACTCGTACGGCGGCATCGTCCTGCATGACGTGATCAACGACCGGTTCGCCCGCAAGGCCGTCGAGAAGGGCGCGGACGGGCTCGTCGCGGTCGCCGCGGGCGCCGGGGGGCACGCCGGCACCCAGTCGCCGTTCGCGCTGATCAGCGAGATCCGCGAGTGGTTCGACGGCCCGCTGCTGCTGTCCGGGGCCATCGCCCACGGTCGCTCGATCCTCGCCGCGCAGGCGGCCGGTGCCGACCTCGCCTACGTGGGTTCGGCGTTCCTCGCGACCGAGGAGTCCCGCGCCACCGACGCCTACAAGCAGATGATCGTCGACAGCGGCGCCGGCGACATCGTCTACAGCAACCTCTTCACCGGTATCCACGGGAACTACCTGCGGGGCAGTATCGAGGCCGCCGGCCTGAACCCCGACGATCTGCCCGAGTCCGATCCCTCGGCCATGGATTTCGGCTCCGGGGGGACCACCGACTCCAAGGCGTGGCGCGACATCTGGGGCGCCGGTCAGGGCGTGGGCGCGGTGGACTCGGTCGGGCCCGTCCGCGAGCTGGTCGAGCGGCTGCGGTCCGAGTACGACGACGCGGTGGCGGCCCTCACCGCGGGTCTGCCCGCGACCCGCTGACCCGATGTCGCTGAAGTTCGCGATCCTCACCTCCCTCACCGAGCGGGAGGGCAGCGGCATCGAACTCGCCCGCCGGTTCGACAAGTCGATCGGGTACTTCTGGCCCGCGACCCACCAGCAGATCTATCGCGAGCTCGATCGGCTGGCGTCCGCGGGCCTCATCCGCGAGCTGCCGCAGCAGGGACCGCCGCGGCGGGGACAACCCAGGAGGTTCGCCGTCGCCGACACCGGCCGGGCCCTGCTGGTGGAGTGGATCGGGGAGGACGACGAGCCCGAACCGATGCGCTCGAGCCTCGCGGTCCGTGTCCGCGCGGCCGCGGCCACGGGTAGGGTGGACGACCTTCGGCGGGCCCTCGGGTACCACCGCCGCCAGCGGGTGGAGAACCTGCGGCGGTACCGGGAGATCGAGGAGCAGGACTTCGCCGACCGCGACCCGGTTGAGGTCCGGGGTGCGCTCCAACACCAGGTGCTCAAGTTGGGCATCCAGGCGGAGCAGGCGTGGGTGGGCTGGTGCGACGAGACCCTCGACCTGCTGGATCGCCTCAGTCGACCGTGAGCAGGATCTTGCCGTGGCTCTCGCCCGACTCCAGCAGGGCCAGTGCGTCTGCGGCCCGGTGGAGCGGGATCTCGCGGGAGACCCGGGTGGTGACGTCCCCGGCCGCGACCATCGGCCACACCTGGGCCACCACCTCCCGGCAGATGCCGGTCTTGCCGCCGGGGCCGTCCGCGGGTCGGGCCCGGAGGTTGGTCGCGAGGACGCCGGCCCTCTTGGGCAGCAACCGGCCCAGGTTGAGCTCACCCTTCACCCCGCCCTGCAGGCCGATGACGATGACGCGACCGTCCGGCGCCATGGACGCGATGTTCTTCTCCAGGTACTTCGCGCCCATCACGTCCAGGACCAGGTCGACGCCGCGGCCGCGCTCGTCGTCGTCGGTCCAGTCCTTGACCCGTTCGACGAAGTCCTCGTCCCGGTAGTCGATCACCAGCTCAGCGCCCAGCTCGCGACACATGGCCACCTTCTCCGGCCCGCCGGCCGTGGTGGCGACCCGGGCGCCGAGCGCGCGGCACACCTGGATCGCATGGGAGCCGATGCCGCCCGCGCCGCCGTGGATAAGCACCCGCGGCGCGCCCAGTTCGATCCGGCCCCAGTGCGCGTCCGCCGCGAGGACGCCCCGTCCGAGCCCGCCGGTCATCGCCAGGTTCGACCACACCGTGCACGCCACCTCGGGGAGCGACGCCGCCTCGTGCAGCGAGACCCCCGCCGGAACGGGCATGACCTGGCCCGCCGGGACGGCGACCTTCTCGGCGTACCCGCCGCCGGCCAGGAGGGCGCACACCTCGTCGCCGACCGCCAGGCCCTCCACGCCCTCACCGACCGCCGAGATGCGCCCGGAGCACTCCAGGCCCAGGATCTCCGAAGCGCCGGGCGGCGGCGGGTAGTGCCCCTTGGTCTGCAGGAGGTCGGCGCGGTTGACGGCCGACGCCGCCACGTCGATGAGCACCTCACCCGCGGCCGGGACCGGGTCGGCGACCTCGGTCAGATGCAGGGAGTCGGGACCGTTGTCGTACGCGATGGCCTTCATGCCCTCGACCGTAGCCGGACTGCGTGAGGGCGGGCGAGGTGAACTAGCATGGGCGACGTCGTACAGCCGGTTCCACGTGGAACCGGCGTGGCCGCGCATGTCGGGGCCGGCGGCGAAGGAAGTGTGGCAGAGCGGCCGAATGCACTCGCCTTGAAAGCGAGCGTGCCTGAACAGCACCGGGGGTTCAAATCCCTCCACTTCCGCACAGGGCCCGGCTCTCGAGGGCCGGGTCAGGCGGTGGTCTCGCGCAGATCGGACGCCGAGACGTAGCGGATGATCTCGAGGACCCGCGTGTAGGAGCGGGACTTCCCCGACACGATCGAGGTGTGGTCCTCGTCCTCGAACATGACGATCTTGGCCCTGCCACCCCGACGATTGACCTCGTCCACGTAGCGCTGGGAGTTCTCCGGCGCCACGGTGACGTCCTGCCTGCCGTGCAGCGCGATCACCGGGGTCCCCGTGTCGATGTTCTGGATGGGATCCACCGATGCGTAGCGGCTCGACACCTCGTCGGGTGTGCCCCCGAGCACGGTGACGATCCTGTCGTCCCCGTGGGTGGCCCCGTAGGTCATGTCCAGCGGCCCGGCGATCGAGATGGCGCGGGTGGGGCGGAAGCTGGGCTTGGAACCCCCCTCCCCGTCCTCGAGCCGGTGTCGGGTCGCGGCCCAGACGGCGAGTTGTGCGCCGGCTCCGTGGCCCACCACCACCTCGTCGTCGGTGGTGATCTGCGGGAACCTTCTGTCGACCTCGGTGACGTGGTCGAGCGCGTCGGCCACGTCGCGGAAGGTGATGGGCCAGCCGCCGCCCGACCCGATGTGTCGGTACTCGATGTTGTAGACCGCCATCCCGCGGCTGGCGAGATCGCGGGCCAGGTGATCGAACGAGCCCGCCCCGCTCTCCTTGTGCCAGGCCCCACCGTGGATGAGCACGGCCAGTGGGATGGAGTCGACCTTCTGGTCACCTGCCGGGAGGTAGAGGTCGGCCCAGTTGAGCTCCGGGTCGGGAGCGGGGTAGCGGGTGGGGTACTCGAAGCGCTGCACCGTCACCTCGTCCAGCCGCACCGGGCCGGCGTACGTCGGTTCGACCACGGGGGCCGCGCTCGTCGTCATGCATCCGGCGAGGAACAGCGAGCCGACCGTCAGGGCCGCGCCGAGCACGGCCGACCGTCTGTGCCTGCTGCGATCTCGTCCTGACATGGTGCCCGCTTCCTCAGGAGTAAATAAGGCTGGAAATCCTTTTTCTCCATGTGGACACGTCAGCGAAGCGCGGAGGTGTGGCCGGAAGTTCGGAGAGTGAAGCCCATCTTACAAATTTTAGGAGGATTTCGGCGTTCCGGGTGTCCCCGAGTTCGTCCCCGCCGGGTCACGGCGTGTCAGCGCCCGCCCGCCCGGGGTTCGTCCCCTCCCGTCGCGGCCTCGTCCTCCGCGACGGCACCCTCGGCTCCGGGCAGGCCCGCGCCGACCCCGCCGACGTCGGTGATCGTCCAGTCGGAGGCGCGGTCCATGGTGACCGTGTAAGTGGCGGTCGCCGCGACGCCCTCCGGGGTCTGCTTGCTCCGGGACGTCATGTCCACGAAGACCTGGACGACGAACGTGTCCCCGTCGGTCTCCGAGACCTCCGCGGCGAGCAGGCGTGCGGTGGAGGTGTACTCCATCCGCGTCAGCCAGGGGCCCACCACGTCGACGGCCGCCTCGAGCTTGGGGGCGAGCTGATCGCTCACGCCCTCGGAGAGGGCGTCGCGCCATCCGTCGAGATCCTCGTAGTCGACAGCGGAGACCGCCATCGCGTACTCGGAGGCCGCCTCCTCGGCCGCCGCCTCGGTGTCGAGCCGTCCCTGCAGCTGCGCGAGCCGGGCGTCCGAGTCGTCGGTGGCCCAGAGGGTGGCGAAGACGGCCGCGGCCACGAGCGCCACGACGGCCACCACCGCGAGGACGCGCGTCGATCGCCACCACGGCTTGATCCGGGCGCTGTCCAGGGCTACCCCAGTGCGCTGAATCGGGTGTGCGACCTCGGGTGTCAGTCGATCACGCGGACGCGGCCGGGCTCGGGCGCCCGCAGCGGGCCCTCGTCGGTCGCGTAGCGGATCACCGCGTCGAGATCGGTCAGGCCGGCCTCTCGGCGGTCCCCGCGTTCGGCCAGCACCGAGCCGCCCCACTCCGGGGAGGAGAGGAACTCGCTCACCACGACGGTGTACTCCCGCCGCGGATCGATCGGCTCGTCGTCGACCTCTATCTCCGTCACCCGGTCGCCCGCGGGGCGCCCGGCGTCGACGGTGTAGCGCACGTTGGCCGACACCGCAGGGCCGTTGCGGCCGATGTCGTCGGCCAAGTGGTTGAAGGCGGCGCGGAGTTCCCCGCCGGTGACGGTGACCAGGTACAGGCGGTCGCCGTAGGGCTGCACGGTGTGCAGGGTGGCGTAGTCGAGCGGGCCCGCGGGCAGATCGGTGCGCAGCGAGTCGGGGTTGGACACGGCGAGCTGCGCGCCCCGGCCGCGGGTGGCGGAGAGCTGCGCATCGGCGATGAGGTCGGCCAGCGGGGACTCCCCGTCGGCGTTCATGGCCCGGCCGATGGTCTCGTCGGCGGTGCCGATGACCTCGCGGGCCTCGGGCGCCGCGGCGGCCTGTGCCTGGCGGACGAGTTCCTCGGTCCCGGGGTCGGGCTCGATATCCAGGTTGACCGTCTGGTTGAACGCCGAGGTCTGCGGGCGCACCACGTCTCCGGTGGCGGTGTCGACGGCGAAGTCGACGACCGTGACCGACCGGCCGTGGGACGCCGGCGCCACGACGATCCGCTCGTCGTTCTCTGAGTCGAAGACACGGCACGTGGCCGGGCCCCCGGAGGCGCCGACGATGAGGGCGTCGACGGCCGGGTTGAGGTCCTCGACCAGTTCGAGGTCGGTGAGGGCCTCGGGGCAGGAGCCGGGGTCGAGATTGCCGTGGGCCGTATCGGACTGGACCAGGGCGACGATCGTCTCGACGCCGAGGAACCGCAGCGACTCGACGGTCTCATCGATCGCCCGGAACGGGTCCGCCAGGCGGGTCGTGGTCTCGGGGACGGACTCGGACGGCGCGGTGACCGCCACGACCCCCACCCGGACGTCGCCGACGCGGTGGATGGCGAACGGGAACGTCGGGGCCGCGTCGTGCGACGGGATCACGTTGGAGGCTAGGAACGGGAAGGCCGCACCGCGGAAGGGCGGCAGGGGCGGGTCGATCCGACAGTCCTCCTCCGTGAGGCAACCCGGCTTGACCAGTGAGCGGACGTGGTCGGCGCCCTTCTCCAGCTCGCGCCGGCCGATGCCGGCCCCGTCCACGCCGAGCCGGTTGAAGAACTCGACGGTCGGACGGTCGCCCAGGAGCGCGGCCTCGGGCGCGGTCCCACCGATCGAGTCGCCCGTGGCGAGCAATAGGGTGTTCTCGGCCTGGGCGCGGAGCTTGCTGATGGTGGCGGCGAGGTGGGGCCCGCCGCCGGCCGGTCGGACGTTCCCGGAGCCGTCCCGCAGCTCGCCCTGAAAGCCGACGGGACGGGAGAGCGCGCCGGAGAACTCGCCGATCCCGAGGACCCGCACGGTCGTGGTCTCGGCGGCGGGGCTCCACGGACGCCCGGTCTCGCTGGTCCGGGCGTCGGCACCCGGGACGGCGACCAGCGCGGACACGAGGGGCGCGAGGGCGAGGGGGATCAGTGCCCGGCGGGCGGGGCGCCGGGGTCCGGGCGTGGGTGGGGCTGCGGGACTCGCCTCACGGCGGGGACCTCGCAGCTGCACACCGACTCCTGGGGGATCGTGACCCGCGGCTCTCGCGGGATGGGCGCGACGACCGGGGCGTCGCATCCAAACCCGACCCATCGTGCCGCCGCGAGGTCACGGGACCCCGCCGGAAGCATCACATTCCGGTCACGAATTCGCGGGCGGCCGCGAGGAACCGATCGTTCTCATCCGGGTCGCCGATCGTCACCCGCACCCCGTCGCCGGCGAAACACCGCGTGACGACACGGTGGTCGCGGCAGTGGGCGTCGAAGTCGGACGCGGCCTCCGCGAGCGGGAGCCAGACGAAGTTGGCCTGGGTGTCCGGGACCGCGTGGCCCATGTCGAGCAGCGCGTCGCGCACCCGTGAGCGTTCGGCGACGACCGCGTCGGTGCGCGCCCGCAGTTCGTCCCCGGCCTCCAGGCAGGCGATCGCCGCGGACTGGGCCAGCGAACTCACGGAGAACGGCACGACCATCTTCGCCACCGGCACCACCAGGTCGACGGGCCCGACGAGGTAGCCGACGCGCAGGCCGGCGAGCCCGTACGCCTTGGAGAAGGTGCGCAGGGAGACCACATTGCGACGGGCCATCACCTCCGCGACACCGTCCACCTTGTCGTCGTCGTCGCCCCTCACGTACTCCACATAGGCCTCGTCCAGCGCCACCGTGACCCGCTCGGGGACACGGTCCAGGAACGCGCGCAGTTCCGCGCGGGGAACGGCCGGCCCCGTGGGGTTGTTGGGGGTGCAGACGAAGATCAGGCGGGTCCGGTCGGTGACGGCCCCCGCGATCGCGTCGAGGTCCAACGACCCGTCGGCGCGGTTCGGGACCGACACGGGCACGGCGTGGGCGATGCGGGAGATGATCGGGTACGCCTCGAAGGAGCGCCAGCCGAAGATCACCTCGTCGCCCGGGGCGCACACCGCCTGGACCAGCTGCTGACACAGGGCCACCGAGCCGCAGCCGGCGGTGACGTTCTCGGCGCCCACGTCCAGGAAGTCCGCCAGGCGCTCGACGAGTGCGCGGGAGGTGATGTCCGGGTACCGGTTGGCCGCCGCCGCGGCGTCGGCGATCGCCGCGGCCACGCTCGGCAGGGGGCCGGCGGTGGTCTCGTTGGACGCGAGCTTCACCGCGCCGGGCACGGACGCGCCGGGCACGTAGGCGGGGATCGCGTCGAGGTCACTGCGCACGTCGGGGGACATGCCTACAGAGTAGGACCAGCGGTTCTCGGGCCGGTGTCCGGCCGTTTTGCGAACCGGCAGGGCGTGTGTGTACTGTAAATCCTCGTTGGCTCGCAGAGCCTCCAGGAGGCGTGCCAGAGCGGCCGAATGGGACTCACTGCTAATGAGTTGTCCTCCTAAAAGGGGACCGGAGGTTCAAATCCTCTCGCCTCCGCCATGCCGGAAGCCCGGGAGACCGGACATCTGGCACGACAGAAGAATATGAGTATGCGCCCGTAGCTCAATGGATAGAGCACTTGACTACGGATCAAGAGGTTAGGGGTTCGAGTCCCTTCGGGCGCACAAGTGCAGGAGACCCCGCCACCGGCAGAGATGCCGGAGGCGGGGTCTTCTCGTCGGCGGTGGGGGACGGCCCGGGCCGGCGTCAGCGGTCGGCGGCCCGCCGGAACGTGCGCAGGGTCTCGACCTGGTCCCACACCACGATCACCCAGACGGCCGCGACCAGCCCCCAGCGGATGGCGGTGGCCGGGCCGCCGTCGCCGTCCGCGGGGACGAGGTCCGGGTGCAGCACGGTCTGCTGGCTCAGGACGAGGGCGGTGAGGAAGACGCCGAACACGATGTCGGTGGCCATCTCGAGCGTGAGGCGGCCGCGCGACCGCCCCGGCCGCGCCGGGCGCCACACCTGGATGAGCGCGAGCACGCCGATCAGGACCAGGTAGCTCACGACCCAGCCGGTCGGGATGTCCGGGTTGATCAGCGGCTCGCCCCCGTTGAGGTGGCCGATGTAGAGGAACGTCGACGGGATGAACGGCACGCCGGCCAGGAGTGCCAGCATCACGAGCGAGACGATCGCGTCGGCACGCGTGTCGGTCCCGCTACCCGTGCGGTCGAGGTCGTTCGGATCCCAGGTCGGCGTCCGCGAGAGCGCGTTGCTCGCGCCCTCCGGGGTGGTCCGCTCGATGATCACCACCACGAGTGTCCACGCCGCGAAAGTCCAGAGAAGTGCGGCGGACACGGAGGTGACGAGCTGGGCGATGAGGTCGCCGAGCTGGGGGACGGGCGTGGTGGAGACGTAGAGGATGCCGCCGGCCACCGCGGCGATCGTGCCGACGACGGGCACGAGCCACCGCAGCACGCGAGACCACACGGGGTAGACGTCGGGCCCGACGAGGTACTGACGCACGCCCGAATACCGGCGCGCGAGCTGCGCGGGGTCGCCCAGGCGGCGCAGGACCGTGTGCTCGGCGGTGGCGGTATCGATCCGGCCGTCGGGGCCGGTGTCGGCGTCGAGTTCGGCGGCGATCATGTCGTCGATGGTCGCGGCGATCTCCTCCGAGATGTCGCCGCGCTGGCCCTCGGGGAGGTGGCGGACCACCTCGGCGATGTAGCGATCGGTGAGTCGGGGCATCACGCATCCGCCTTCCGCAGATCGTCGTAGCCGGCGCCCAGCGCCAGCCATTCGGTGTGCAGCCGCTCGGCGGTCTCGGCGCCGAGGGCGGTGGTCTCGTAGTACTTGCGGGGCCGGGGGTCGTCGGTGCGCCAGGTCGACGTGAGCAGGCCCTGGCCCTCCAGGCGGCGCAGCAGCGGGTACAGGGTGTTGGCCTCGGTGACGATGCCGACGTCGGCCAGCGTGGTCAGCAGTCCGTATCCGTACTTGGGCGTCCGGCACGCGATGAGGCTCGCCAGCACCACGGATCCCCGCCGGATCTCCTGGAGGTGGGTGCCCTGTACTGCGTCTACCTCGTCGTCCATGTCTCGCACCATAGTGTGTGACGCACACTATGTAAATGGCACACACCGTGGCCGCCGCGCGGGGTCGCGCCGGGCCGGGCCGTGGCGCGCCGGCCAGTTTCGTTCGAATCCTTGTGCGCTCGGTGGCGCGCCGGTATGATCGAACTATAGTTCGACA
>NZ_KV823737.1:12988-13411 GCF_001815995.1 Dietzia sp. HMSC21D01
GAGGCCGCGTATGTGCTGGTCGCGCAGTTCACCCGCGCGGCGCAGACCGAGGACGAGCAGGGGCCTGCGGGGTCGGGTCGGCCGGGGTATGCGCGGTTGGCGCCGGCGGCGCGGGCGCGTGATCATCTGGTGGCGGCGTGTCAGTTGACGTGTTGGCATGCCGAGCGGCTGGTCACGGCCGGGGTGCAGATCCACACCCGTCTGTCCCGCCTTGGTTCGGTGGTGGCGCGGGGGGTGATGCCGGAGCAGATGGCGGTCGATATCGCGTGCCGTCTGGCCGAGGTGCCCGATGCGATCGTGGCCGATGTGGAGGACGAGCTCCTAGCCCGGTTCACCGGCGATCTCGAGGGTGGGGATCGGCCGAGCCGGCCGGCGGTGAACTCGGCGATCGACGAGGCGGTGGAGCGGTGCGATCCGGCCGGG
>NZ_KV823737.1:13431-14003 GCF_001815995.1 Dietzia sp. HMSC21D01
CGCCGGCGGCGCGGGCGCGTGATCATCTGGCGGCGGCGTGTCAGCTGACGTGTTGGCATGCCGAGCGACTGGTCACCGCGGGGGTGCAGATCCACACCCGCCTGTCCCGCCTTGGTTCGGTGGTGGCCCGAGGGGTGATGCCCGAGGAGTTGGCGATCGATATCGCGTGCCGCCTGGCCGAGGTGCCCGATGCGATCGTGGCCGATGTGGAGGACGAGCTCCTAGCCCGGTTCACCGGCGATCTCGAGGGTGGGGATCGGCCGAGCCGGTCGGCGGTGGATGCGGCGATCGATGAGGCGGTGGAGCGGTGCGATCCGGCCGGGGCGCAGGAGGCGGCCGAGGCGGCCGCGCAGACCCGCCGGGTCCGGTTCCGCGGTGGGCGTGACGGGATGGCCACGATGTGGGCCAAGCTCACCGCCGCTGATGCGGAGTTGTTGCGCCGGCGGATCGAGACCGACGCCGCGGTGGCGGCCGCGGACGGGCTGGACCGGCCGATCGACCAGTTGCGCGCGGACGCCCTGGCCGCGCTGGCGGTCTACCCGCCCGACACCACCGCCGCCGATACCGCCACC
>NZ_KV823738.1:0-668 GCF_001815995.1 Dietzia sp. HMSC21D01
CCCTGGCGGGCAAGCAGTGGCTGCCCCTGGTCAAGCCGTGGCCGCTGCGGCCCGCGGTCGAGGGCGGGTTCACCCTGGATGACTTCACCTTCGACGCCGTGGCGGGCCCCCTGACCTGCCCCGGCAACATCACCCGTGGCCTCTCTGCCAAGGGCAATGCCACCTTCGGGGCGGCGTGTCGTGGCTGCCCGCTGCGTCAGCGGTGCACCACCTCAGCCACGGGGCGCAAAGTGGTGCTCGGCGAGCACCACCTGCTGCAACGCCAGCACCGCCAGCGGGCCGGCGATGAGGACTTCAAGACCGTGTACCGCCAGCACCGACCGATGGTGGAACGCTCGATCGCCTGGCTGACCCGAGGCGCTCGGCGTGTGCCGTACCGCGGGGTCGAGAAGAACAACACCTGGCTCCACCACCGCGTTGCCGCCCTCAACCTGCGCCGACTACTCGCCATGGGACTGACCAACCAGAACGGAACCTGGGCCCTGGCCTGATCAGCGGGCCGGGGCCAGGCATTCCCGCCCCAGCAGAGGCTCGAACAACCCGCGGTGGGCGCCACGAACCTTTCGCCGAACCCAGAAATCTCAAGCCCCACACTCCGCGCGACGGCCAACCGGACCCTCACGCACACCGGGCGTGCCAGGATCGCAGCTTGTTCAGCAGTCTCCTAG
>NZ_KV823739.1:0-598 GCF_001815995.1 Dietzia sp. HMSC21D01
CCAGATGATCACGCGCCCGCGCCGCCGGCGCCAACCGCGCATACCCCGGCCGACGCGACCCCTCAGGCCGCTGCTCGTCCTCGGTCTGCGCCGCGCGGGCGAACTGCGCGACCAGCACATACGCGGCCTCCAACCGCGTCGCACCAGCCCGGTTCTGCGCCACAGTCGCCGCGCGAGCCGCCTCACTGACCGCCGCCATGTCCAACGCGCCCAGACCCTCAGGGACCGCGAACAACGTCCTCGCCGTCGTCACCAACCCCCACCCCCTCGCCGAGCGCACACCGAACAATGACCACCAATGTCGAACTATAGTTCGATCATACCGGCGCCCCGCCGGGCGCACAAGGGTTCGAACGGAACCGGTCGGCGCGTCGCGCGGCGGGCCGTGACCGCCGCGTCAGGCCAGGCGGGTACCGACCCACTCCGCCAGCACGCGGGCGCAGGCGTCGACGCCCTCGACCCACGTGGTCCCGGCGGATTCGTCGGCGGAGTCCGAGACGTGCTTGACCAACCGGGTGGGCACGCCGAGCATCGCCCCGGTCGCGGCGACCGCGTAACCCTCCATGTCCACCAGGTCGGCGATACCCGCCAGTCGGTC
>NZ_KV823739.1:618-1854 GCF_001815995.1 Dietzia sp. HMSC21D01
CCCGCCAGTCGGTCGCGCACCGGCCCGCCGGCGACGAAGCGGTCGCCGGTGGCGAGCACCGGCGCAACCGTGCCACCCGGCGCCGAGGGCTCGGGCGCCTGCGCCGGAATCACGGCACGGATCGCCGACAAGGCGAGCGGCGGACCGTCGTGACGACCGGTGACCGCGTGCAGCGCGGGGTCGTCGAAGTCGTGCTGGAACACCGTCGCGACCTCGTGTGTGCCCTCCATCCCCGGGTGCAGACCGCCGGCCGTGCCGACGTTGACCAACTCGCGCGGCCGAGCGCCGCCACCGAGGGCGTGCGCGACGGCCACGGCCGCGCGGACCTTCCCCACCCCGGTGACGAGGACGGGGAAGTCGGTGACGAAGTGCCGGGCCTCCTGCTCCAGGGCCACGACGATGAGCGGATGGGCAGGGTCCACGGTCCCGATGAGTTCCACGGCCATACCGTATCCGCGTCTGCGGTGGCGGGTGGCCCGGCGGCGCCTACGGTGGGACACGTCACCACCGCGGCCGGGGCCGCACAGGGCGCCCCGGCACACCAGCGAAGAGGTCGTCCACGATGTCCGTCCACGCCGCCCGCACCCCGCGCCCCGCCCGCCGCGCCCTGCTCGCACTCCCTGCCGCCGCGCTGCTCGCCGCGGCCGGATGCACCTCCGGGTCCGACGACCAGGCCACCGAGCAGACCCCCGCCGAGCAGACCGTCACCGTCACCGAGCAGTCCTCCGCGCCGACCGTCCCCGAGCAGGATCGAGCCGCCGGTGACGCCACCGCCGCACCAGGGCTCGTCGACTGCTCCGGCGAACGCACCGGTGAGGACATCACCGGCGACGTCCGGGTCCTCGACGGGCAGACGTGCATCCTGCGCGACCTGGCGGTCAACGGGGACATCGACGTGCTCGGCGGCGGCCGCCTCGAGGCTTTCAACATCCGCGTCACCGAGGACATCGACGCCGAGGGCCACACCTCCGTACTCGTCTCCGGCGGCGACGTGACCGGCTCCGTCGAGCTCGAATACGGGGGCGAGGCGACCCTCGAGAACGTCCGGATCGGCGGCGACGTCGAATCGGAGGAGAACTCCGGCGCGCAGCGCTTCGAGGGCAACACGATCGGCGGGGACCTCGAGTGCGAGGCGAACGACCCGGCCCCGACGGGCGGCGGCAACCAGGTCGCCGGCGAGCGCCAGGGGCAGTGCGCGACCCTGTGACCGGCCGTCCGGCGGGACCGGCGGCCCGG
>NZ_KV823740.1:0-1105 GCF_001815995.1 Dietzia sp. HMSC21D01
CGGGCCGGGGCTCACCGGCCTGACGGCCGGCCGCGCGGACGGCGAGCCCGGCGACGTCGACGACGGCGAACACCCCGGCCACCACCAGGAGGAGGATGAGCACCGGCTCGAGCCGGAATCCCAGCATGGTGGTGCCCAGGACGGTGACGGCCATCGAGGCCAGGCTCCACAGGTAGACGGCCACGACGCCCAGGCCGAGCGCCTGCGCGCGGCGCGAGGTCCACGCCCGCGCGATGATCCACACCAGGCCGGCCAGGCACACCCAGCCGGTCAGGCCGCCCGCGGTCATCGGCAGCGGCAGCCGCGCCCCGGCCTCGGGCAGGTAGTGCATGGCGGTGCCGGAGTCTGCGGGCTCGCCGCGGAGCGCGGCCAGCAGGTAGGGCGCCCACACGAGCAGGGCGATCAGGATCGACCCGGACCCGATCACGGCGAGCCGGGCCGCGGGCAGCCAGAGCGGGATCACGCGTCGACCGCGCCGCGCGGCGAGCACCGCGGAGACGGTCGCGACGAGCGCCATGAGGACGACCGTGCCCGCCGCCAGGCCGGTGTACAGCGTGTAGGTGCACGCCGACGCCCCGAGGAACAGGGTCGTGGCCACGGTGGCGCCGCGGCCGGCGTGGCGGGCCGTCGGGCTGACCGCGTGCCACGCGAGGATGAGGACCGGCGGCAGGAACAGGGCCACCACGGCGCCGTACGGCTCGGGGCTGCCGTAGGCGAGCACGATCGAGGTCGAGACCAGGCCCACCGCGGCGCCGAGGTCGGTGCGCAGGATCCGCGTCCACAGCACGGTGACCAGCGCGGCCGCGACCGCCAGCGACAGGATCGCCCACGGCTTGAACGCCGCCCAGCCCTCGAGGCCGACCAGGTTCGCGAACCGCCCGCCCAGCCAGAACCACCCCGACGGGTAGAACGACGGCAGGTCGATGTACGCCATGTCGGGCAGCCCCAGCGAGGTGGCCGAGCGGCCGAGGAACTGGGTGCGGAACTCCTGGTCCACGCTCACGCCGTGCAGGTACAGCCGCGACGCCGCGAGCGGGATGCCCAGCGTGGCCGCCACGAGCAGGGCCGACCCGGTGGGGGCGGCGAGCTTGCCCAGCCGCACCAG
>NZ_KV823741.1:0-2033 GCF_001815995.1 Dietzia sp. HMSC21D01
GGTGCGGAGCCGACCCCCGCCCGCCCGGCGCCGCACACTCCGGTGCCCCAGCCCGACGACACCGGCAGCCCGTACGTGGGCCTGCGCCCGTACCTCGCCGAGGACGCCCCGCTCTTCCACGGCCGCCGGGCCGAGGTCGACCAGGTCCTGCGGCGACTGGCCGCCCCGCGCGTC
Source organism: Dietzia sp. HMSC21D01 (assembly GCF_001815995.1). Lineage (NCBI taxonomy): Bacteria > Bacillati > Actinomycetota > Actinomycetes > Mycobacteriales > Dietziaceae > Dietzia > Dietzia sp. HMSC21D01. The sequence goes on from NZ_KV823741.1 coordinate 175, forward strand.
CGGCCGCTGATGGTGGTGGGGGCGTCCGGGTCCGGTAAGTCCTCCCTGCTCGCGGCGGGTCTCGCCCCCCGCTGGGCGGCCGGGGACGCCGGGGGCGGGGTCCGGGGCGGTGATCACGTCGACGGCGACGACGGCGACGCACGGGTGGCGATCGTGAGGCCGTCCGAGGTGACCGCGGAACTGGCCGACGGCGGCGGCCTGCTGGTGGTGGACCAGCTCGAGGAGATCTGGGCCGACGATCTCGACGCCGGACGACGCGCGACCGTCCTGGACCTGCTCAGCCGCCGCGCCGCCGCCGGACGCCCGACCGTTCTGGCGCTGCGCGCGGACTTCTTCCAGGCCGCCCTCGCCGAGCCGGTCCTGCGCGAGGCCCTCGACGACCCGGTGGTGCTCGGCCCGCCGAGCCGCGAGCAGCTGGCCGAGATCATCGTCGAGCCCGCCCGGTCCCTGGGTTACACGGTCGAGCCGTCACTGGTGAACCTCCTGCTCGACGCGGTCGCCCCCACGCACGCCGGCGCCGACGAACGCTCGCTGCTGCCGCTGCTGTCCCACGTGCTGCTCGTGTGCTGGGAGCGCAGCCGACGGCGCCGTATCACCGTGGACGACTACTACTCGTCGGGCGGTGTCGAAGGCGCCGTCCGCGCGTCGGCGGAGTCCGTCTACCAGGAACTCGACCGGGCGGGACGGGCGAACTGCCGGGCCCTCTTCCTCCGGCTGGTCGACGTCCGCTCCGCCCGACCCGTCCGTCGCCACGCCCCGCTCGCCGAGCTGTCCGAGGACCTCCTCGTCGTCGCCACCCCCTTCGCCCACGCCGGCCTCCTCACCGTGGACGGTGACTCGGTCACCCCCACCCACGAGGTCCTCTTCTCCTCCTGGCCGCGCCTGGTCGACTGGATCGACGCGGACCGCGAGGGCCTGCGCGTCCTCGCCCGCGTGCGCGCGGCCGCCACCGACTGGGAGGACTCCGGCCGCGCCGACGCCGCCCTGCCCCCGGCGTCGGCCACCGCCGACTATGTGAGATGGAGGGACGACGACGAGGTCGCCAGCTCCCACCTGGCGGAATCGGAGAGGCAGTTCCTCGCCGCCGCGGAATCGCATCACCGGTCCGTGGCCCGGCGGGACCGCAGACGCATCCGCGCGCTGACCGGACTCGCGGCGTCGTTGGCGGTGGTGACCGTCCTGGCCCTGGTCGCCAGTGTGCTCGCGCTCCGGGCGGAGGCGGACGCCCGCCACACCCGCGACGTCGCCCTGTCGCGCTCGGGGTCGGTGTCCTCGACCACCGCGTTCAGCCGCGACCCCGGACTAGGGCGCGCTCTCGCGCTGGCCGCCTACCGGATCCACCCCACCACCGAGGCGCGATCGGCGCTGCTCAACACCAGCCGCGCCGACGTCCCGCTGCGATTCGAGGCCGCCGCCGGCTCCGGGCGTGTCGTGGCCCTGCCCGACGGCGCGGGCGTCGCCTCCGTCAGCTCCGACGGCGTGCTGCGGCTCTTCCGACCGGGCGACGAGGCCGCCTACGCCACCCTCGCGCTCGGCGCCGGGCCGCGGCACGAGCTGTACGCCGCCGACCTCTCGCCGGACGGCTCGGTCCTCGCGGCCGCCGGGCAGGGCGGCGTGCACCTGGTCGACCTCCGCGACCCCGCCGTGCCCACCGCCCTGTCCGTCCTCGAGGCCGACACCGGCCCGTTCCACTCCGTCGCCTTCTCCCCCGACGGCGCCACCCTCGCCGCTGCTCGCGGCCAACCGGACCGCCGGGATCAAGACACTGGTCGACGCCCACGCCGAGGGGCCCGCCCGCCGCGGACCCGCCCTCGACACCGGGCCCGTCGCGATGCCGATGTCGTTGGCGGTGAGCCCGG
>NZ_KV823742.1:0-1716 GCF_001815995.1 Dietzia sp. HMSC21D01
GGTCGTCGGTGGCCGGTGGCCCGCCGAACTCGTCGCGGGCGCACGCCGGGGTGTCGGACTCCCCCGAGCTGCTCTGGTCGCGCACGCTGGGCGCCCCGGCGATCGGGGTGGCCTCCTCCGACGGGATCGGCACGTCGTTCCAGGCGACGGTCTCCGAGCGCGGCTGCAACCTCTTCGCCCTGACCGCCGACGACGGCCGCAAGCGGTGGTGCTCGCGTATGCCGACGGACGGCCCGCGCATCACGGCGACGGTCGACGGGCGCGGTTCGCTGTTCGTCCCGGCGTACGGCGGGGTCGCGGCGGTGGCCGCCGAGGGCGAGAACCGGTGGTTCGCCGCCACCCGCGGCGTGCCGACCACCGTGACGTTGATGGACAACCGCCACCTGCTGCTCGTCTCCCACCTCGGGGTCGCGCGTGTCGTCAACGCCCACACGGGTCTGGACGCCACCCCCGAGCTGCGTCTCACCGGTGACGTCGTGACGGACGATCCGGCCTACGGTCTGCCGTGGTGCGCCACCGGCGCGCGGGGGTGTCCGGTGCCGGCGACCGCGGCCGTGGACACCGACGCGGCCACGGCGTACCTCACCGCGTGGACGCCGGGCGCGGCGGAGCCGGAGCTGGTCGCCGTGCGGTTGGTCGGTGGCGACGCGCCCGCCCTGGAGGTCCTGTGGCGCGTCCCCCTGGCCGAGGGTCGGCTGGGCGTGCCGGTGGTCCTGTCGGGTGACCGGGACGAGGTCTACGTGCACGCCGCGGACGGCGCCCTCGCCGCGTACCGGGCGGCCGACGGCGCCGAACTGTGGTCGGTGCCGATCGGGTACCGCCCGGACGCCTCGCCGGCGTTGCTGCCCGACGGCACCCTCGTCACCGCGGGCCGCACGACGACCGTGTGGAGGGGTCCCGACGACGAGCACGACGACGACGCGGGCCCGGCGCCCGTGGTGGCCGTCCGCCCGGTCGACGGGACCGGCCGCGAGGTCTGGCGCCGGGACGATCTGCAGCAGCTCACCAACCCTGCCGCGACCCCGGACGGGCAGGTGATCGTGGCCGTGCGCGCGGGCGGTGGCGGCGGCGAGCCCGGCATCGCCGTACACGTGCTCGACGGCGGCGACGGGCGGACCGTCCACCGGCTCGAGGTGCCCGCGGCGTCGGGTCCCGTGTCGGGGCTCAGCGTCGATTCGGACGGTCGGATCGCGTTGACGACCGCGATGGGCGCGGTCTACATGTTCGGCTGATCCCCGGTGGCCCGGGTCCGGGGCCCGCACACGAACACCACGGCCGACGTGCCGATGCGGGTGACCACCAGCGCGAGCGGCCGCGACCCCGACAGCGACAGCGAGCGACGCAGCACGTCCGGGTCGGTGTCGACGCCGCGCACGAGGATCTCCAGCGACCCGCAGTCCCGCGCGCGCAGGGCGCGACGCAGCTGCTTGCGGTCCAGCCGACACCGCTCGAGCACCTCGAACCCGCGGTGGCCCGGAGGGATCCCCGGGCCGGTCAGGTGCGCGATCCGCGGGTCGAGCTGACGGAGCCCGTGTCTGCGGGCCCAGTGCCGCACGAGCCCCGCCCGGACGACCGCCCCGTCCGGGTCCACGATGAACCGCTCGGGGTCGGGGTGGGCGGCGACCTCGTCGTCGTCGCCGTCGGTCACCTCCTCCACGTGCACGGCGACACCGTCCGCGGTCAGGCGCGCCGGTCCCCACGGGCCCGGCGCCCCGG
>NZ_KV823743.1:0-1275 GCF_001815995.1 Dietzia sp. HMSC21D01
CCGGCCCGCAGACCGGGCCCGCCGCACAGGCCGTCTCCGCACCGGCCACGGCTCCGGCCCTGACCCCGGCCACGGCCCCGGCCCCGGCCGAGACGTCGAGTACCCGCCGCGAACCCTACTTGCGCCTGCACTGGGAGGACGATCAGACCTGCGCCCGCGGCTATCTCGTCGTGGACACGCTCGTCGGCGGCCTGGCCACCGGCGGCACCCGCATGCGCGCCGGATGCACCCTCCGCGAGGTAGAGGACCTGGCGCGCGGAATGACCCGCAAGACCGCGGCCTTCGACTTACCCGTCGGTGGGGCCAAGGGCGGAATCGACTTCGACCCCAAGGACCCGCGAGCCGTCGAGGTGCTCGGCCGCTTCTGCGAGGCGATGCGCCCGTTCCTCGACCGGCACTGGGTGACCGCCGAGGACCTGGGCGTGCCGCAGCACCTCATCGACGAGGTCTTCGGCCGCCTCGGCATGAGGCAGTCGTACCACGCGGCGATCGAGCGGTCCGCTGACCCCGCGGCCACGGCCGATCGGATCTTCCGCGGGCTCAACGCCGAGGTCCCGGGTGGGCTCCTGGGCGACGTGATCGGTGGCTACGGCGTCGCGCAGGCGTGCCTCGCGGCAGCGCACGTGCGCGGCTGGGACATCGAGCGCACGTCGGTCGCGATCCAGGGCGTCGGCACCATGGGCGGTGGCGCCGCCTGGTATCTGCACGAGGCCGGGATGCGGGTGGTCGCGCTCGCCGACGCCGCCGGCACACTCTACGACCCCGCCGGCCTCGACGTCCCGGCGCTGCTGGCGACCCGCGACCGCTTCGGCGAGATCGACCGCGCCGCCGTACCCGCCCGGGTGCAGCGTCTGGACCGCGACAGCATCCTCGGCATGGACGTCGACGTCCTGGTTCCCGCCGCCGTGTCGTACGCGATCACCGCCGAGAACTGCGCGCAGGTCACGGCGCCGATCGTCGTGGAGGCCGCGAACGCCGCCACGACCGCCGATGCGGAACTCGACCTCACGACCCGCGGTATCGCGGTGCTGCCGGACTTCATGGCCAACGCCGGCGCCGTCGCCTGGGCGTGGTGGCTCATCCTCGGCGAGGTCGACGACCGGCCCGAGACGTCGTTCCTACGTCTCGGACGGGAGATGACGGCGAAGGTGGCGGACCTGCTCGCCGGCTGGGACCCGACCAGCGGCCCGCTGCGGTGGGCGGCCGACGTCTCCGGCGCGATCCGGACGGTGCCGCCGGTCGTCGTGCCCTGACCGCGGGCCCGGGCTCCCGCCC
>NZ_KV823744.1:0-8128 GCF_001815995.1 Dietzia sp. HMSC21D01
TCCAGGGGCGACGACGACGACATCCCCGCCGCAGGTCTGGGCACCGGCGGGTTCTTCGTCGAGGACGTCGTCGACCCGGGGGTCTTCGCCCTGGAGGACGGGCATCTCCCGGTGCGGCAGGTGGCCCCGGACCCGGCGCGGCTGGAGGAACTGCGCATCGGCGGCGGGCGGCGCGACTGGTGGCTGGATCGCATCCGCCGCTGCCACGCTATTCTCTGAACATCCCCGTCTTCGACACACTCGCCGCACAGATCACCAGAATCGCGGCCCCGGGCCCGGTCCGCACACAGCCGCTCCTCGCCATGGCGTCTCGCGCGCACCGCGGGGTGTGCGAGACGCCATACCCGAGAGCGGCTGCAGAATTCGCGTGCATCCGCGGGAGCGAGACGCCATCGCCGGGAGCGGCTGTGGTGCGCGGCTTGGGGCGAGACGCCATGTCGGGGAGCGAGGCGCCATCCCCGGGAGCGGGATCACGCGACGCGACCCGGGCCCCGGCCGAGGGACTCCTGAAACCTCATCGCCTCGCGGATGACCGGCACGATCCGGCCGCACTGATAGTCCTCCCACTGCCACCGCCGGACGATGTTGCCCAGGGATTCGATGGCGTTCTGCCGTCTCTTCTCGTCGCGGAGCTTCTTGCGGACGTCGACCTCGTCGTCGTCGATCCCGTACTTCCCCGTCCCATCGGCCTCCCCGACGAGCCCCCACTCCTCCCAGTACATGTCGACGAAGGCCGACGTCCCGTCCGAGAGGATGAACTCGCGTTGGAGCTCGGGCATCGGCAGACCGGCGCGACTGATCATCACCCTGCTGGCCGACTCGAGGACCGACTGGGCGCCCGCGTCCGCGAACGCCACCACGGCCCGGGCCCTGGCTATGCCCACCCGGCCGGCGGCGGCCTCGAGTTCGACCGCCAGATCGGCCGGGCTGCACAATTCGCGTCGCAGCGCCTCGTCCGCCGCACACACCGCACCGGTGAAGGGACTCGTCCGCGCCACATCGACGATCGTCCGCGCCGGACTGGTGACGGGGATCCCGTCCACCTCGATCACGGCATCAGCGAGATCGAGGTTGTGGCAGATCGAGGTCTTCCCGCGTCGGCTCCCACTGCCGGGTCGATGACGGGTGGTGGTGACCCGCCGGGTGTCCATCTCGTGGACGGGCAGACCGTGGAGGACGAGCGCCGACGTATGCGACAGGGCGGTCCCGATGCCGACGCTCTTCGCCGCGGCCCTCGATCTCATCTCGAGCATCGCCTCGGCCTTGTCGGGACCGGTGGGGAGTTCCGACGCGAGCGCGTAGATGCCGTGACGGACTCGGTAGAGCTGGCCGGTGCGTTCCGCGTGCTCGCGCGCCCGGCGACTATAGCCACGGGCGAGGAGATCGGCCGCGGTGATGACGACTGGACGGGACTGGTCAGTGCTCATGGCCAGGCAGTATTGCCGTGATGGGCCGGCCGTTCCCGCCGCGGAGGCCGGTTCTACGCCCGGCCTGTGGAGAGGGCCGGGGCTGTGAGTTCCCGGGCGGCTGCTCGGCCGCGGCTGCTGAGGGGGCCGCACAACGACGGGAGCGAGACGCCGGATTCGGGAGGGAGGTGCCGGGCGGGGGAGCGGCTGTGCCGTGCGCCGCCGGTACCTGCGAGGCCCGCGATAGCTCCGCGGCTCCGGACCTACTTCCGCGGCCGCGGCAGCTCCCGCGTGCGCGGGGCGTAGCCCCACTGGTGGCGCCCGAGCCGGGAGGGTGGCAGGAGGATGTCGAAGTCGGGGAGCCCGTCGTCGGCCATGATCTCCTCGTCGACGGTCACGCTCACCACGCGACCGAGCAGCATCGCGCTGTTGCCCAGGTCGACCACGTCGTGACGCACGCACTCGAACGCGATCGGGGCCTCCGCGACCCGCGGCGGGGAGACGATGTCCGACGGATCGGGGGTCAGCCCCTGCATCTCGAACTCGTCGACCTCCGGCTCGACGGGCGCCGACGTGGCGTTCATCGTCTCCATGAGCGACTCGGTGCCGATGTTCACCACGAACTCGCCGGTCTCCATCACGTTGCGGTACGTGTCCTTGCGGCCGATAGATGTCACGGACAGGATGGCCGGATCCGTGCACGCGACAGTGAAGAACGAGTACGGCGCCAGGTTGAGCACCCCGTCAGCCGAGATGGTCGACACCCACGCGATCGGCCGCGGCGTGACCGAGGCGGTGAGCAGTGCGTAGAAGCCCTTGGCGGGTGGGTCGTCCGGCGTGTGCACGATGCGCATCCGCCCATTGTGCCGCCGGGTGCGGCCATTGCGCGGCGGTGGATGTCATCACTGCTCTAGCGTGAGCCGCGAGGCTCCCCGGGCTCGAGGGGGCGGGCACCCGGCGAGCGGGAGGAACGGAGCCATGGCGGCGACGGACGGTGCGGCGGGCCGTGCGACAGGCGGTGCGACGGGTGGTCTGACGGACGGGGTGCGGATCCCGCTGCGGGACCAGCTGTGGCTGCTCATGGACCGGCCGGACAACCTCATGTACATCAACTCGCTGATGTGGTTCTCCCGGGTGCCGGACTGGGAGGCCGTGACCGAGGCGATCCGCACCCGCATGGTCGAGACGTACCCGGTGTTCCGTCGGGTGGCCAGGCGCCGGGGCCGTCGGTGGTACTGGGTCGACGACCCCGACTTCGATCTGTCGAACCATCTGGTCCGCCGGCGCCTGCCCGAACCCGGCGGACGTGCGGAGGCCGAGGCGCACGTCGCCGAGCAGATGGGCGTCCCGCTCCCGGGCGGCAGTCCCCTGTGGCGGGTCGAGTTCATCGAGGGGTACCACCGGGACGGCGCGGAGGAGGAGGGCGCGCTCGTCCTGTTCCGCGTCCAGCACGGCGTGGTCGACGGGGTCCGGCTCACGCAGCTGGTCCTGGACCTGTGCGATCACGAGGACGACTCCCCGCCGCCCTCGGTCGGCCGCGACCTGTCGCGCCGGACGAAGGGTGTGCTCGGCGCGATGAGCGCGGTCGGAGGGGTCGGCGCCGACGTGGCCAGGGACTCGTTCGGCATCGCCCGCGGGTTGACCGGTGCGGCGCTGAGGCTCCCGGAGACACTGGGCCGACTGACCCGCGACGTGCTGGCTCCGGGACACCGACTCTCGCGCGTGCCCACGCGCGCCGTGGAATCCCTGACCGATGCCATCGGTCCGACCAATCGCATGGCCAACACGTACCGGTCGGTGTTCCGGCTGCTGTTCGAGCCGCGCTCCGCCGACCTGTCGTGGAGCGGCAGGGTCCACCGCGAGAAGAAGGTGGCGTGGGTCTCCGGTCTGGACCTCGCGGCGATCAAGGAGGTGGCGAAGTCGCACGACAGCACCGTCACCCCGGTGATGATCGCCGCCGTGTCCAAGGCGTTGACCGGGTATCTCGACGCCCGTGGAGACCGCCGTGTCTCGGATATCAACCTCATGGTCCCGGTGTCGGTGGGCTCGGGCGACGACGAGGCGGGAGAGCTGGGCAATCACATCACGCTGGTGCTCATGCGGTTGCCCTTGGGGATCGACGACCCGGAGGAGCTGCTCGGCGCGATCACCACCTCGATGACGCGCGTGCGGTACTCGCTCGAGCCGCACGTGACGTTCGCGACGATCCTCACCGTGGCCGCGGCGCCCGGGCCGGTGGCACGGCCGGTGATCGACCTGTTCGCCAACAAGACCGTCGGTCAGCTCACCTCTGTGCCGGGCCCGGTCGGCCCGGTCTCGTTGGGCGGGTCGACGGTCGACGGCATGCTCGGGTGGGTGCCGATGAGCGGCGACCAGGCTCTGGGGATCTGCATCTTCAGCTATGACGGCACGGTGACGGTCGGGATCGCCACCGACGCCGAGCTCATCCCCGAACCGGGCGAGGTCGCGAGCCGGATCGAGGAGCAGTTCGCGGAGCTCGCGGGCGGCGCCGGGGAGACTCCGCCGGCGTAGACGGCCGGCGCAGAGCCCATGGCGGCAACCGCGCCGCCCCCGTCACCACTGCGGCGCGGGCACCTCGGGATGGGCGGCGAACCACTGCCCGATGTAGGACATGTCGATCTGCTGGTCCTCGGCGATCAGCTCGTACATCGTCCGGCCGTCGATCGCCTCCCGCAGGATGTCGGCGTGACCGGAGTGTCGCGCGATCTCGTTGAGCGCGTGGAGGGCGGCCCAGCGCCCGTTGAAGGCGGGCAGCCCCGGCGGGAACCACGGCATCTCCTCGGGAACGGGGACGGGCGCGTCGAGGCCGGCCGCGCGCAGCTGGGCGAGTCCGGCCGCGCACCGCCGGTCGTACTCGGCGAGGATCTCCTCGGCGGTGGCGTCGGGGTCGACCCGGTTCACCGCCTCGGCCCAGGCGAACTGCTCGGGCAGGGACCGACCGGTCTCGGGCGCGTTCGGCGCGGCGGCGGCGCGGCCGAGCCAGCCCTCCGCGACCTCGCCGATGTGCAGGATCAGCCATCCGAGCGTCAGTTCGCTGGAGGGCAGCGGTCGTGCGCGCAGTTGGTCGGCGTCCAGGCCGTGGACGATCGACCGGGCGTTGACCAACGCGACGTCGATCCACTCGAGCAGGTTCTCGCGCTCGGTGGGGCAGGTGGCGGGGAACAGTGGCATGACGACTCCTCGGTGTGTGTGGTGGGCGGTGCGTTCGAACGGATCAGTGGGTGTGCGCGTACACGTCGCGCAGGAGGCACATCTCGGCGCCGTGGTGGATGACCTCGCGGTTGATGTGCAGGACCAGGGCGGCCATGGGGTACTCGGCCCACGGGCCCTCCGCCTCGCCGATCGGCCGGGCGAGCGCCTCGGCGTCGAGTCCCCGCACGCCGTTCATCCAGGCGGCGTAGGTGAGGTCGAGCTGGGCCAGACCGCCGGCGGCGTCGCCGGCGTAGGTGTGGGTCATGTAGTCGTGCGGGGGACCGCCGAAGTGGGAGTGCCACCGGGCGCCCAACACGCCGACGACGAGGTGGCCGATCCGCCACGCGATGGTCGTCAGCGGCGCGGGCGCGGGTTCGGGGAACTCGAAGTCGATGGTGTGGTCGCCGGCTCCGCCCTGCATCGGTGCCCGGCTGGTGCCCCGCGGACGCACGTCCCAGGTCCGCTCGTCGGGCGCGGGCGAGAAGTGGTACTCGTCGTCGGTCATCCCCTCGAGGCGCGGGCGGAGCTGGGTGGTCCAGTGTCGGTCCATCTGGTCGACGAGCTGGTCGGTCCAGTCGAGGGTGTGGGTGGCGGTCATGACTGACTCCTTGCGAGGTCGGTTGCGGACAGCGTCGCACCCCATCCGGACAGTTCCGGTCCGCTGGCCGTGGAACACTTCCGTCTGAGGGATGACGCGGCGACGAACGGGGGCTCGCGATGAGCGAGGACCGGATGCCCACCACCCAGCGCGTGTTGTGTCTGCTGGACCTGCTGCAGCGTCGGTCGGTGTGGACGGGCGAGGAGTTGGCGGCGGAGCTGGGCGTGACGACCCGCTCGGTCCGCAGGGACGTGGACCGCCTGCGGGACCTGGGCTATCCGGTGGAGTCCGAGCGCGGTGCGGGCGGCGGCTTCCGGCTGGGATCGGGTCGTCGCCTGCCGCCGCTGCTGCTCGACGACAGGGAGGCGGTGGCCGTCGCGATCGCACTGCGTCTGGCGGCCGGCGGCGCGGTGGCGGGGGTCGGGGAGCACGCCCTGCGCGCGCTGACCAAGCTGGACCAGGTGATGCCCGGCCGCCTGCGGGAGCGGGTCGCCGACGTCACCGAGTCGATGGTCGCGGTCGCCGGCGCGGACACCCCGGTGGAGCCGGGTCTGCTGCTCGACCTTGGACATGCGGTGCGGGGCACGGAGCAGGTGCGGCTCGACTACCGCGACCGCGCGGGGCGGGAGACCGAGCGGCGGGTGGAGCCGTACCGGATCGTCGTGCTGGGCCGGCGCTGGTACCTGCTGTGCTTTGATCTCGAGCGCGCGGACTGGCGCACGTTCCGGCTGGACCGGATCCGCGCGGTGCACCGCAGCCGGTGGCGCTTCACGCCGCGCGCCGACGTGCCGGACCCGGCGGCGCACGTCCAGCACGCGGTCACCGGGGCGCCCTACCCGCACGTGGCGCGGGTGACGGTGTTCGCGCCCTCGGAGGAGGTGGTCGAGCTGTTCCCGCCCATGTACGCCACGGTCACCGAGCTGCGCCCCGCGGAGCACCCGGACGGCCCGGCGTGTCGGCTGGAGGCCGGGGCGGCCGACCTCGACGTGCTGGCGTGGTACCTCGCCAGGCTGCCGGGTGAGTTCGTCGTGGAGTCGCCGGAGGCGTTGCGCGAGACGCTGGCGGCGATGGGTGGGCGGCTCACGGATGCGGCGGGGCGGTCGACCTCGCCCGACTAGGCTGGGGGCGATGACTGCCACGCCGAGCAACCCCAGTACCGCGCAGGCCCGTGTCCTGGTGGACGAGATGGTCCGCCACGGGATCACCGACGCGGTCCTGTGCCCGGGTTCGCGCAGCGCCCCACTGGCCCTGGCGTTGGCCGCGGCGGAGCGGGCCGGTCGGATCGCGTTGCACGTGCGGATCGACGAGCGCGGTGCCGGGTTCACGGCGCTAGGACTCGCGCTGGGCTCGAAGCGGCCGGTCCCCGTCGTCGTCACCTCGGGCACCGCGGTCGCCAATCTCCATCCGGCGATGGTCGAGGCCGCCCACTCCGGGGTGCCGGTGCTGGCGCTCACGGCCAACCGTCCGCCGGAGCTGCGGGGGACCGGCGCCAACCAGACCATCGACCAGGTGGGGCTTTTCGGGCCGCACGCCCGCGCGGTGATCGAGCTCGGCGCGGCCGGCGACCCCGTCACCGAGCACCGCCACTGGCGCTCCGCGATCGGCCGCGCGATCCTCACCGCCACCGCGGCCGCGGACCCGGGCCCGGTGCAGGTGGACATCGCGTTCCGCGAGCCGCTGGTGCCGGGCGAGGGCGACGAGGAGTTCGTCCTCGGTGGCGGCCCAGGGGGGTACGACGACGACGAGGTGGACCCCGGCGACGGCTCCCGCGGTCTGCCGGAGGGGCGCCCGGGCGGTCGTCCGTGGGTGCAGCGGGCGGGCGCGGGGGTCGACTCGGCTCCCGCCGCCTCGGCGGTGGCGGTGGACCTCACGCGGCCCACGTTGGTGGTCTCGGGCGTCGGGGCGGCGCCGGTCTCCGGGCTGGTGGGCGTCCCGACGGTCGCGGAGCCCGGCGCGCCGGTCCCGCTGCATCCGGTGCACCCGCTGGCGATCCCGTCGCTGCGGCCCGAGCAGGTGGTGGTCACCGGCCGGCCGACGCTGCACCGCTCCGTGACGCGGTTGCTGGCCGATCCGGAGGTCGACCTGGTGATACTCGACGCGGGCCCGCGCTCGCCCAATCCCACGGGCAGCGCCGCCGAGCTCGCCGACTCCGTGCTCACCGGCTGGGGGGTCGAGCGGTCGTGGACCGAGACCACCGCCCGTGCCGACGCCCACGCCCGCGCGGCCGTCGACAGGCTGCTCGACGAGCACCTGGACGCGGGCGCCCCGACGGGCCTGCACGTGGCCCGCGCCGTGGCCTGCGGCGTGCGGGCCGGGGACAACCTCGTGGTGGGCGCCTCCAACGCCGTGCGGGACCTGTCCTTCGTGGGGCCGATCGACCCCGACGTGTCCGTGTACGCCAACCGCGGCGCCTCGGGGATCGACGGGACGGTGTCCACGGCGATCGGTGTCGCGCTGTCGGCGCCCGGTCGGACCGTGGCGCTGCTGGGTGACCTCACGTTCCTGCACGACATCTCGGGGCTGCTGCTCGGACCCCGTGAGCGCCACCCGTCGGATCTGCTCATCGTGGTGGCCGACGACGACGGTGGCGGCATCTTCTCCCTGCTCGAGCAGGGCGATCCGCGGCTGGCCGCCGACTTCGAGCGGGTCTTCGGCACCCCGCACGGCGCGAACCTGGGCGCGCTCTGCGCGGGCGCCGGGGTGCCGTTCACCGACACCGATCCCGCGGGGCTCGAGGCGATCCTCGCGCAGCCGTCGGTCCCGGTCGCGCACCACGACATCGTGCCGGAGGGCCCGCGCGTGGTGCGGGTGGGCACCGACCGGCAGGGTCTGCGCGAGTTGCACGCGGCCCTGCGCTCAGAGGCCGTGGAGCCCGGCACGGCGGGGTCCGCGACGTCCGCCCGCGGGCCCG
>NZ_KV823745.1:0-856 GCF_001815995.1 Dietzia sp. HMSC21D01
CGGGGGCACGTCGAGGTCCGCGCCGTCGCCCGGCCCTCCGTGCCCACTGCGTAGCGGCCCACCCAGCGCATCGACCACCAGATCCACCGCGCGCGGAGAGGCCAGGACGGTGAGATGCCCTGATCGGTCGGCCTCGCACCCGTCCTGCAGTCGGGCCACCCGCAGGTCGACGAAGTCCGGCACCTGCGGCGCGACCACCGGACCGGTGAGCTCGTCGTAATCGGACGACACAGCGACGTAGCGCACACCGCGCGCGAACGGCACCCCCTCGTCACCCAGCCAGGCCAGGGTCGCCTCCGCGTCACGTTCGGCGGTCTCGGCGGAAAGCACGCCGAGCAGGTCGGTGACGAACTCCGGCGGTCCCTCGCCCGACCGCGCGGGATCGGCGCCCAGTGTGACGACTGTCCGCACCGAGTCGGCCCGCGCGGTGGCGGCGACGAACGAGGCGATGATCGCTCCCTGCGAGTGCCCGACCAGGTCGACCTCGGCGGCGCCGGTGAGCGCGCGCACCCGGTCGATCTCCGCGGCGAGCTGCGGTGCGGACGCCCCGGTGAGCGAGTCCAGGCCGCCGGCGGCGCCCAGTCCGGGCAGCGCCCCGACGGTCGGCGCCCACACGCAGAACCCCTCCGCGGCCAGCGCCGCGCCGACGGTCGCCCACGAGTTGCCGCCGTTGAGCCCGGTGCCGTGGACCAGGATCACCGGCTCGGGCCGCTCGGCGGTCGGTCGGCAGTCGTCGCGATTGAGACCCGGCGGGTCGGCGAGGCCGTGCGTGAGCTGGTGAACGGCGCCGTCCCACCAGCGCCACGGGACGCCGGCGGCGGTGGGTGCGGCCGTGGAGGTGGGCGCGGCCGTGGAG
>NZ_KV823746.1:0-2541 GCF_001815995.1 Dietzia sp. HMSC21D01
ACGACGGTGAGCAGCTCGGCCAGCCGCGGCGCCCGCTCGGCGACCGTGCGCGGCAGCCGCGCGGCGAGGACCGGATCGATCTCCACGGCCACCACGCGTCCGGCGGCGTCGAGCAGCGGCAGGGTCAGCGACCCGAGACCGGGGCCGACCTCGATCACGGTGTCGTCGCGGCCCACACCGGACGCGGTGACGATCTTGCGGACCGTGTTGGCGTCGTGAACGAAGTTCTGTCCGAGGGTCTTGGTGGGCTTGATGCCCAGTTCCCCGGCGAGCGCGCGCACCTCCTGCGGGCCGAGTGGGTCGGCCTGCCCGCGGAAGGTCGCGTCCGGGCCGGTCAGCGCAGGCCCAGCTTGGAGGTGCAGGCGGGCCAGGCCCCCCAGCCCTGCGAGGCCCGGACCTTCTCGGCGATCGCGATCTGCTGCTCGCGCGTGGCGAGATGCGCGCTGGGCGCGTACTGGCCGCCACCGTGGCCGGTCCAGGTGCCGGCGGCGAACTGCAGCCCGCCGGAGTACCCGTTGCCGGTGTTGATGCTCCAGTTCCCGCCCGACTCGCACTGGGCGATCGAGTCCCACACGCCGCCGTTCGAGACGGCCGGCGCGGAGGGCTTCGGCTTGGTGCCCACGCGGATGACGGCGGGGCGGGCCTCGGTGAGGACCTTCTCCGCGCCGCGGGCGCGCTCGGTCTCGACGCCGTTGACGCGGGTGATCGTGTAGACGACCTCGCGCTCGCCGGGAGCACCGGGATCGACGACCGTGCGCTCGCCCTCTGTGGCCTCGGGGTCCTCGGTGGTCTGTTCGGGGGCCTTGAACTGCTCGACCGCGGTCTCCTCGGCGACGGCCACGCGGGTGATGGTGACCTCGGTGCCGGGCTCGACGGGGGCGTCCGGGGCCGGGGTGACAGTGTCCAGCGGGCCGAGGGTGATGCCGGCGCGCTCGAGGAACTGCCCGACCGTCTCACCGGGTGAGGCCATCGGGGTGGCGGGGCCGCCGTGGTCGGACAGCAGCGCCTCGCGCGGGGTCACCACGGAGACGGTGGTGCCGTCGAGCGGGACGTCCGCGTCGATGCGCGGGCTGACGTAGCTGCGGGGCGGGACGTCGTCGCGCTCGGCCACGAGGTCGGCGACGGTGGTGGCGGTGGTCCAGACCTGCTCGCTGCGACCGTCGACCTCGACGGTGACGGGCCGGGCGCGCAGCAGGGTGACGGTGTCGCCGTCGTCGATGCTGTCGCCGGGCGCGATCACCACGTCCCGGTCGTCGACGCTGTAGCCGGCGTCGGCGAGCGCGGCGCGCACGTCGGAGCTGAAGGTGACCAGTTCGACCTGCTCGCCGTCGACCTCGAGGGTGTAGGTGGTGCGCTGGTCCAGCGCCGCGACGCCGCCCACGACGAGGGTGGTGAGCATCCCGGCCACGGACAGCCGCAGCATGGTGGAGCGGGATCCGTGGAGTCGGTGAATGGGGTCGAGCAGGCCCCGCGTCCCGTCGGGTCGGGTGCCCGTGGGGGTGTCGGTCCGTGCGTCGTCAGCCACTGGTCGGTTCTCTCCTCGTATCGCCCGTGAACGGCCGTACGGCCGTCCGCGTTTCATCACGGTAGCGTAACGAGGCGGTGGAGCGTCGGCAACGCGCCACCCCCTGACGTGCATTGATGTGACGACGACGACAAGGGATTCAGGTCACGTTTCGTTACACGATCCCCGCGAGCCCCGTTCGTACCTCGAGTCACACGGGCCCCTCCCGGCAGCCCCTCCCACCTAACCCCGCAGGGCAGGCCCTCCCGGCAGCCCCCTCGAGATCCGCTACCCGGACTCGACAACCGCTACCCCTGTAGGACTAGCGGATCCCGGCGGAGGGTAGCGGATTCGAAAAGGGGGTCAGACGGTGAGGCCGAACACGGCGCGGGCGGTGTCGGCGACCTCGGCGACCAGGTCCTCCGGCGACTGCCCGCGGACCTCCGCGATCGCCCGGACGGTGTATCCCACCAGACCCGGCTCGTTGCGAGCCCCCCGGAACGGCTCCGGGGCCATGTAGGGGGCGTCGGTCTCCACGAGCAGCTGTCCGGGGGGCGCCAGGCGGGCGGCCTCGCGCAGGTGCTCGTTGGCCTTGAACGTCACGTTGCCCGTGAAGGACAGCACGTACCCGCGCGCCAACGCCTCCTCCGCGACGTCCAGCGGCGAGGAGAAGCAATGGAGCATGACGTGCGGGATGCCGGAGTCGGGGCCGGCGACCTCGCCCAGGACGTGCATGAGGTCGGCGTCGGCCTCGCGGTTATGGATCATCAGGCACTTGCCCAGCTCGGCGGCCAGCCCGGCGTGCCAGCGCAGGGACTCCTCCTGCTCGGCCGGGTCCGCGCAGTCGTCCATCTTTCCCACCCAGTAGTGGTCGAGGCCGGTCTCTCCCACCGCCACGACGCGGGGGTGGGCGGCGAGCTCGCGCAGGCGCTCGCGCACCTGCTCGCCGTGCTCGGGATCGGTGGCCTCGCGGGCGCGGGTGGGGTGCACGGCGACCGCGGCGTAGACCCGCTCGTCGGCCTCGGCGGCGGCGACCG
>NZ_KV823747.1:0-3398 GCF_001815995.1 Dietzia sp. HMSC21D01
GGCGTTCGCCGAGTTCGAGCGGGCCATCATTCGTGAACGTCAGGCCGAGGGCATTGCCATCGCTAAGGCGAAGGGCAAGTACAAGGGTCGTAAGCGAGTCCTGACCGCCGAGCAGGTCGACAAAGCCCGGGCCCACATCGAGGCAGGGGAGGGGCCATCAGTGATCGCCCGCAATCTCGGAGTTGGCCGATCCACGCTCTACCGCGCACTACAGCGCGTTGAAGCGGGCGGGCGTGGACGCACCAGCCACTGACCCCCGCCCTGAAGATGGTGGGTATCGCTAGCCACAGCAGCTCGACCGCCGAGATTCGGCACTCGGGAGGGACCGCGGTTCTTGCTGACCTTGCGCAGTTTCTCCAGGCACGAGTCAGTGCAGCCGGAAGCCGGACGGGCCACCTATCCGACGCTGTCCCGGTGTGCCGGTGCTGTGGAACTGGCCGTGGTCTTGTGGTCACGCGGAGCAGTGCCCGGGGCAAGGATCGCTAGCAAGACTGCGGCTGCGGCGGTGAGGATTGCCAACGTAAGTGTGGCCTGACTGCTGCCGTTGACAAATGCCTCTTTGGCGTAGTCGACCAATGGTTGCGCCATTGGTCCGGCTTGTGCGGCGATCTCTAGGGCGGCGGCCAGGGAGTCGGAGACCGGACCGCGGGCAGGTTCGGGTAACTGAGGCAGGGCGGGTTGGATGTGGCGGGTGTATCCGGCGGCCAGCACACTGCCGGCCACTGCGATCCCCATCGCAGCGCCGATCTCGCGGGCCGCATCGTTGACTGCGGCGGCGACCCCGTGTTTGCTCTCCGGAGTTTCGGCGATGATCGCGTAGGTCGCTGGGGCTGTGCATAGTCCGAGCCCTGCGCTCATGATCAACAGCGGCCATAGCAGGTCGAGGTAACGTGCGTCGACGGTCATCCGGCTGACCAGCATCAGGCCAACTGCGATGGTCACCAGACCGGCGACGGTCATCACTCGTAGTCCAAATCGCTGTGACAGTCGGGGGGCGATCACCGAGATCACGATCAGGGGGACCGTCATCGGCACCAATCCCAACGCCGAGGCCAGCGGTCCGTATCCCAGGATCAGTTGCAGGTACTGCACCAGGAGTAGGAATACCCCGAAAGTGACCAAGAATTGGATGGCCACCGACAACGAGCCGGCGCTGAAGCCGCGCTTGGCGAACAACCGAACATCCAACAAGGGGGCCGAGGATCGCAGCTCAATCAGGATAAAAAAGGCTGTCGCCAACATGCCGGCCCCGGCGCTGGCGAGAACGATCGGGTCGGCCCAGCCCCGCGCGGGAAACTCGATCGTGGCGAATACGATTCCCGCAACCGCGACTGCAGCTGCCGCCGCGCCCACCCAGTCCACGGGAGGGTGATCATGCTGGCTGGACTCAGCGATCGTGCATGCCAGCGCGGCCAGTAGGGCTCCCGCTGCGGTCAGTCCGACAAATACCGACACCCACGACCAGCGCTCAAGCAGCACCCCGGCGCCGAGGATGCCTAACACTGCTCCGGAGCCGGCGACTCCAGCCCACACACCTACTGCTCGGCCGCGATGAACGGCGGCGAAACCAGCAGTCAGAATCGATAGCGTCGAGGGCATTACCAGTGCAGCGCCCGCCCCGGCAATCGCTCGCGCAGCGATCAACCAGGCCGGGTCAGACAGCAGCAGGGGAAGTGCGGACGCCATGGTGAATATCGCCAGGCCTATTACGAGAACTGCGCGTCTGCCATAGCGGTCACCGATCGCTCCAGCGGGCAGGACCAGGCACGCCAGTACCAGCGTGTAGCCGTCGACGATCCAGGTCAGCTGGGCTTGCGTCGCTCCAGTCTCTACCGCAATCTCCGGTAATGCCGAATACAGCGCGGCCATGGCCGCGACCACCAACGCCACGGCTAGGCACGACACCGTGAGCATCCACCATTCGGCTCGGGTCCACCGGGATGACTCGGTGATGGTCTGTTGGGGTGAGTGCATCGCCGGCCCCTTGCTGTGAGATGATCGGTCTTGGTCTGAGACAAGTAGTATCACAGTATCCGACTGGCTGGACAGGTTAGCTTGGACGAGAAGTAACCGTCGGCCGAAGGGGAGAGCGTGAACGACTGGAGTGCTGACCGGCCCGCTACGGACGACGATCAGCTCGATCCGCGACTGCTGCGCTCACGAAAACGATTGCTCGACGCTGCCACGCATCTCCTGAGCACTGGTGGTGTAGAGGCGGTTACCGTCGAGGCGGTCACTCGAATGTCAAAGGTTGCGCGGGCCACGCTCTATCGGCATTTCGGCGGGACCGCCCAGTTGCTTGCGGCGACCTTCGAGCGGCTGTTGCCTCGCGTCGAGGTCTCTGCCGACAGTGGGTCGGTACGAGACCAACTCATCGCGCTTCTCACGGCCCAAGCCGACCTGATTGACCAGGCGCCGCTGAACATTACGACTCTGGCTTGGCTGTCAATCGGATCAGTCGGCGGCGATCCTGCCGATTCGGCCGCGATCACCTCACTGCGCAGTCGAGTCATCGAGGAGTACCGGCAGCCCTTTGACCACATCCTCACACAGCCTGACGTACAGGCACAGCTCGGCAACATCGACACCCCCTTCGCGATCGTTCAACTCCTGGGCCCCGTCGTGTTCGCTCGCCTCACTGGGCTCTGCACGGTCGACCACGACGGATGCGTGCAACTTGTTGATGATTTTCTTGCTGCCCGCAAGCAGGGAGACAAACCCATCCCGGCCGAGTTCGGCCACGATCTGAACCGCCCAGGCGCCGTCGGCGGACCTTGCTGAATCAAGGCGGTCCTTGTTGTTCGATAGGTGGGACCGCTCGCCGCCGAGGTCGCCGACTCGGAGGTGGCCTCCCGCGGCGGTGAGTTTGGCCTAAGTCCTCGAGTTTCTCTGTGACTGCAAAAAGTGTTCAACCTCGACCACGATGAACAGGGCAGTGGCAGTAATAACAGTGCGGCCCTCTGCATCCTCCATCGTGGACCTAAGGTCCAATTTCCGGCCATCGCGAGACCGAACTGCAGCGCGCAGGATGTACGGGGTGTCGAGTAATGCTGGCGCAAGATAGTCGAGCGCGAGACGGCGCGTCACGGCGAGCTCGCCGACCGAATACAGCAAGAAGCCGAATAGGTCGTCAATCACGGTCGCTACCGCGCCGCCGTGTGCAATGCCGGGTGCCCCAACGTGACGCTGGTCGAACTGGTGGTGTGCGACGACGCCGTCTCCGTCACGCCGTACCGAGAGGAAATGTCCATTCGGGTTCTCTGGTCCAGTCGCGCCCACCACGCCTACTGATCAAGTGCCGGGTTGCGAGGTGTCGAGTTCCCGGCTGTGGCCCGGCCAAGACGCCATGGCGCACGGCTTCCTTTACGGGCTCTTCCGGATCCGGAGTGCGTAGCTGG
>NZ_KV823748.1:0-1224 GCF_001815995.1 Dietzia sp. HMSC21D01
GCCCTCCGCGTCGCCGTCCTCGCCGACCGTCGCGTCGGTGGCCGAGACGGTGCGCTCGATGGTGCGCAACGGTGACGACCTCGACCGGGTCATCGCCGCGCTGGGAGACCTGCGCAAGTTCCTGCGTTGAGCGTTCGGCGCCCGGTCGCCCGGGCCGTCGCGGTGCTCACGGCGCTCGTCGCCGCGGCGGGGGTCGCGTTGCACCACTCCCGCGCGGAGATCGCGGTGGTTCCGGTCCTGGCGTCCTTCGCCGTGGCGTTCTGGGCGTTCTCGCTGGTCGCGCTCATCGCCGCGGTGCGGGCACGGTCGGTGCTGCTCGGGATCGTGGCCGCCGCGCTGGTCGGCGTGGGCGCGGTGCAGTACGCGCCGATGGTGGGACCGGCACCTGAGGTCGACGACGACGAGGGGGTCGGAGTGCGGGTGATGGTGCAGAACCTCGAGTACGGCCGGGCCGCCCCGCACGACGTGGTGCGGGCGGTACGCACGGGCGGGGTGGACCTTCTCCTGACGGTCGAGACGACCCCGGAGTCGGCGGACGCGCTGCGCACCGCCGGGCTCACGGGCCTGCTCCCGCACGAGGCCGCCGCCACCGCGCCCACCACGCAGGGGGTCGCCGTGTGGTCGAGGTTCCCGCTCTCGGCGCCGGAGCGCGTGCCCGGCTTCAGCCTGGGGCTGGTGCGCACGGAGATGGCCGGGCCCGGCGGGCCGGTCACGGTGGTGGCCGCGCACCCGGTGGCCCCCGTCTTCGATGCCGCGCTGGCGGTCGAGGAGGCCGACCGCCTGCGGTGGTACTTGGGCAGCCTGCCGGGGCCGGCCCCGGTGATCGTGGGCGGGGACTTCAACGCCACCTGGG
The DNA here is from genome assembly GCF_001815995.1 of Dietzia sp. HMSC21D01. Lineage (NCBI taxonomy): Bacteria > Bacillati > Actinomycetota > Actinomycetes > Mycobacteriales > Dietziaceae > Dietzia > Dietzia sp. HMSC21D01. Next base: position 854 of record NZ_KV823748.1, read on the forward strand.
ACCACGTGCGGTTCCGCGACCTGCGCGGGCTCGGGTACACCGACTCGGTCTCCGGCGGCCGGGACGGGTGGGTGCCCACCTGGCCGGCGGGCCGGCGGTTGCCGCCGGCCATCGGAATCGACCACGTCCTGGCGAGGGGCGCGGTCGCGGTGGGGGAGACCGAGACCGTCGAGGTGGACAGGACCGACCATCTGGGCGTGCTCGCCACGGTGCGTCTGCCCGCCCCACGGGGAGGGTGACCTACCATGCGCACCATGAGTACACGTTCGCGCGCGACCGGAGTCGTCGTCGCCACCGGCGCGGTGTTGGCGGCCGTCCTGGCGGGGTGCGGCGGGGCGACCGTGGAGGGGGAGGCCCCCGAGGTGTCGGCG
>NZ_KV823749.1:0-11068 GCF_001815995.1 Dietzia sp. HMSC21D01
AGGCGACACCGACAGATCCGTCACCGGAGCGACCGTGCCCTGGCCCACCGACACCTGGACCGTCGCTGCGTCCGAGTCGACATCGTTGACCGTCTGGATCACCGAGATCGTCTGATCCGCACCAACCGGCAGCGTGCCGAGCGAGCACGAGAACGCACCCGACTCGTCCGCCGTCGTGGTGCAGTCCGTCCCACCCGGGCCGGTCACCGTCACCGACGCACCCGGCTCAGCGGTACCCGACACCGTCACCGCATCATCGGTGCTCGGCGCCGACGGCGACACCACCAGATCCGTCGACGCAGCAACCGTGCCCTGGCCCACCGTCACGCTCGTCGTGGCCGGATCAGAGTCCACGCCATTGAGCGTGGCCACCGCAGACACCTCATGGGAACCGACCGACAGCGCGCCCAGGTCGCAGGAGTACGAACCGTTCGTCACCTCGGCGGCGGCACACACCACCTCGCCATCGACCGACACTGCAACCGTCGACCCGGCCGGCGCCGTACCCGAGGCCGTCACCACGTCATCGGTGTCCGGCGCAGCCGGATCCACCGACACCGTCGGCGCAGCAATCACGCCCTGGCCGACCGTCACCGACGCGGTCGCCGCAGCAGATCCCACACCGTTGAGCGTCGCCACTGCAGACAGCATGTGAGTCCCCACCGGGAGCGCATCCAGGTCACAGCCCGAGAACTCGCCCTGGGCATTCGCGATCACCGTGCACTCGGCACCACCCGGACCGGTCACCGTCACCGACGCACCCGGCTCAGCGGTACCCGACACCGTCACCGCATCATCGGTACTCGGCGAAGCAGGAGTCACCACCAGATCCGACGGCGCAGCAACCGTGCCCTGCCCGACGGTCACCGTCGTGGTCGCCGCATCGGAGTCCACGCTAGTGAGCGTCGCCACCGCAGCCACCTCATGCGCACCGACCGACAGCGTGCCCAGGTCGCACGAGTAAGAACCGTCGACGACCGCAGCAGCAGCACACACCACCGCACCGTCGACCGACACAGCCACCGTCGACCCGGCCGGCGCCGAACCCGACGCGGTCACCACGTCATCGGTATCCGGAGAAACCGGATCCACCGACACCGTCGGCGCGGCGACCACACCCTGGCCGACCGTCACCGTCGTGGTCGTGGGCTGCGAGTCGACCCCGTTGAGCGTCGCCACCGCCGACAGCGTGTGCTCACCCACCGGCAGCACACCCAGCGCACAGGAGAACGCACCAGCGGCGTCCGCCGTCACCGTGCACTCGGCACCACCCGGACCGGGAACCGTCACCGACGCACCCGACTCAGCCGTACCCGACACCGTCACCGCATCATCGGTGCTCGGCGCCGACGGCGACACCACCAGATCCGAAGGCGCAGCAACCGTGCCCTGCCCGACGTTGACGGTCGTGGCCGAGGGCGACTGCGAGCTCGCCGTGGTGGCGTCGCCCGCGTAGTGCGCGGTCACCTCGACCGCGCCCACCGCATCCGGGGTCCACGCACACGAGGCCGAGCCGTCGGCACCCAGCGGCGCCGAGCACAGCACGTCACCGTCGGCGTCGCGGAACTCGACCGTCACGCCCTCGGTGCCGCCGGTCACCGTCGCGGACAGCGTCACCGGCTCCCCCGTGACCGGGTCGGCAGACGCCGTCACGACCGAGGTCTGCGTCTCGCCGAGCGCCACGGTCACCTGGACCGCGTTCGACTCGGATGCGCCGACCGTCGGCGAGCCCGCGTAGGCGGCCTGCACGTCGTAGGTGCCGACCGCGGTGGGCGTCCACTGGGTGGTCGCCTGTCCGCCGGACACCTGGCCGGTGCCCACCGGCGCGCCGTCCACCGAGAACGTCACGGTCTCACCGTCGGCGATCCCGGTGGTCTCCACCGACAGGGTCAGCGCCTGCCCCGGCACTCCGCCGCTGGGCGCCGAGAGCACCAGCGAGGACTCGCTCACGTCCACCGTAACCGTGGTGGCGGCAGGGGACGCGGCGGCGGCCGTGGTGGCGGTGCCCGCGTAGTGGGCGGTCACGTCGACGGCGCCGGTCGCGTCCGGGGTCCAGTAGCAGGTGGCGGTGGTGCCGGTCCCGAGGTTGACCGAGCACAGCACGTCGCCGTCGGCGTCGCGGAACTCCACCGGTTGGCCGGCGACGCCGCCGGTGACGGTGGCGGTGAGCGGGATCGCGGTGCCGACCGTGGCGGTGGCCGGCGCGGTGATCGTCGAGACGGTGGTCTGCACCAGGCCGACCGTGCCCGTGACGGGCTCGGAGGTGGACTCGAGGTATCCGGTCGAGCCGAGGTAGCGGGCCGTGAGGCTGTAGGGCTGGTTGGCGAGCGCGGCGCCCACCGCCCAGTCGTAGGTGGCGACGCCGCCGGTCACCTGGCCTGTGCCGAGGACGGTGCCGTTGTTGGAGAACTCGACGGTGTCGCCGTCGTCACCGTCGGTGACGGTGGCCGTGAGGGTCGAGGTCTGCCCGGGTACGGGGTCGGGGTCGACGGCGAGGGTGGTCGACGTGACCTGGACGGGTGCGACGACGCTGACCATCACCTGCCCGGACTGGGAAGCGGCGACCGTGGTCGAGCCCGCGTAGCGCGCCTGGATCACGAAGTCACCCGCGGTGGCCGGGGTCCAGTTGTTGAAGGTGGCCTTTCCGCCGGTCACCGTGCTGGTGCCCACCGAGTTCCCGTTGACGAGGAACTCGACGGTCTGGCCGTCGGCGACGCCGGTCGTGGTGGCGGTGAGTGGGACGGGCGACTCCGCGATGGCCGGCTGCGACGCCGCGACCGCGACGGTGGAGGGGGACTTGACCGCGTTGACCGTGACCTGGTCGGACGTCGAGGGGTTCACGGTGTTCGATCCACCGTATCGGGCCTCCACCGTGTAGGAGCCCTCGGTCGGAGGGGCCCACGACGAGAGCGTGGCCACGCCGCCGCTTACGTTCGCCGAGCCGACGTTCGCCCCGTTGACGAAGAAGCTCACCGACTGCCCGTCCGGGATGTTGACGAGGTTGTTCGCTCGCAGGGTCACCGGCTGACCGGGCAGCGGCGTCAACGGATCGGCGGTGAGCTGGAGAGCCGAGTCGGCCTTGATGACGGTGAACGAGATGTAGTTGTCGAAGGTCCTCTGGTCACCGACTGTCGGGTTGTACCCGAACCCCACCCCGTAGGTTCCGGGGGCGCAGTTGACGGTGTATTCGGCGCTGAGGTGCAACTTGTTGACCGACAACACGCCCCAACGGTCGAATCGCGTGTTGGTGTCGTTCATCGAGATGCCGTCGTCGTTGGAGTTCGACGGCCAGCTGTAGGTGTTATCCCCGTAAACCCACGTCAGTGTGTTTGGCACGATGTCGAGACACCCGGGGTGGCGGAGTTCCGCCCAGTAGAGGTCGGCATTCCACGAGGTGTCGAAGTCCATCGTCAGTCGGATGCGATCGCCGTAGCGCACCGGCGACTCGTACGCGCGTTGGGTGTGCCAGACCGTCGCACTCCACGACGTGGTGCTCCCGCCTCTCTCCACAACCGCCGCTCCGGCCACCCCGCTTGAACCGGTAATCATCAACCCCATCGCCAGAGCCAGGGCACTCAGGATCGCCAACAGCCGGCGTGACGCGTTCTTCATCATGGGATCTCCTCGGGGGCGGAGTCAGGTGTACGACATGCGGAAACACATAGTGATCCAGGTCATAGTATCCGAATGGACAGCTAACCAGAGGCGCAACGAGGAGAAAATTGGCCGATTGTCCAGCTTCTCGCTCGCCGGCGACTGCCAGGCACACTGAGACCCCGTCCCCGGCCTGAGCAACCCAGCCTTCACCCCGCTAAATGAGGCGGTACCCCACCGCGCGAACGCGATGGGGCACCGCCCGAGAGGGAGCCGAAGTGTCAGCTGCCGAGCGAACCCAGCGAACCGGACGCGTTCTCGCCCCCGAGGCTGCCGGTGAGCGAGCCGGCGCTTCCCGAGTTGCCACCCGGGGTGCCGGGGTCGGTCGGATCCTCCGGATCCTCGACGGCCGGGGTGATGATCGCCTGCGCCGTGCCGGCGGAGGCGAGGTTGACGCCCTCACCCGAGAACTCGGCTCGGACGGTGCGGACACCGTCCGTGGTGGGCGTCCACTCGAACGTCGCGACGCCGCCGGCGCCGACGGGCGCGGTGCCGATGACGGTCGAGCCGTCGTAGAACGTCACCGTGCCGCCGGGGGCGTTGGTGCTCACCGTGGCCGTGAGGGTGATCGGCTCACCAGCCGGACTCGTGGCAATCGGGTCGAGCACCGTGGTGGTGGCGACCTGGTTGGGATCGGCCTCCGCGACCGTCACCGGCACACCATTGCTGGACGGGTTGACGCCCGGCCGGCCGGAGAACTCGGCGTCGATCGTGCGCTGGCCCGCGACGGTCGGGATCCACCCGATGGAGGCGTTGCCGCTCGCATCGACTATGGCATCGCCGATCACCGTGCCGTTATCCTTGAATACGACCGTGCCGCCCGCACCCTCCGGCGTGACCGTGGCCGTCACCTGCGAGCTCTGACCGACCTTCGGGGTCCCGGCCACATCGACGGTCACGTTGGAATTGACGTTGGTCGGTGAGACCGTGACGATGCGTTCCCCCGACTGCGAGCCGCCGTGGGTGGCGGTCTGCGCGAAGCTGGCGCGCACGGTCTTGGTGCCCGCCGTCGTCGGCGTCCACGGCAGCGTGGCCGAGTTGCCCGAGACGGTGCCGGTGCCGACGGGCTGCCCGTCGACGGTGAAGGTGATCTGCGAACCGTCCGGGATGTTCGTCGTGTCCACCGACAGGGTCACGGTCTGACCGGCCTGCGGGCTGGTGGGCGCGTGAAGGAACACTGAGGTCCCCTTGCGCTGCACGTTGATGGTGGGGCCCAAGGCGGACTTATTGACCTCCCCGCCGGCTGGTGGAATCAACGAGAACCACGTCGAGTCCCAGCTCATTCCACCGGAGCTGATCGCACCAGCGTCACAGTTGACGACGTAATCGGCGGTCGCGACCACTGGGGGGATCCAGCTATTCGCGGCCCACGGGTTGATCTCGAGGAAGTCGGCTCCGACCGTAACGTCATCGCCCGCATTGCCTTCGTTGTACGTCTTGCCGCCGACAGTCCACTCCAGCGAGTTCTCGACGTACTCGAAGCAATCAGGATGGTGATCCTTTACCCAGTATGCGAGCCATGCGTTCGAGCCTGATCGCCGCAGTTCGGTAGTGACGGTGACCGTCTCCCCGTAAACCGGCGTGGAGTTGCTCACGGTGCGGATACCAGTCATGCCCTTGTCGGAGGCGGTCGCCGTCACCGGCGCCGCCGCCGCCACCCCGGAGCCCGCGACGACCAGCGCCGCTCCCGCCATCGTCGCCGCACTCGCCGCGGCGAGCGTCCGGCGCATCGATCCGTACCTCATCTGTGCTCCCTTGCCCTCCGCGTGTACGTCAGCGGGGCGCCAGGACGTAGAGGGCACGCGGAGTGTGATCTGTGCAACAGTAACGCCCGCGGCGGGATTTGGAAAGGCGTCCCAGACGGTCGTCCACATCACTTTTCACTCCTGCACCAAAGCCCAGCGTCCGGACAATGGCGCGAAACCGGATTCTTGGCCGGCTCGCCGATCCCGCCCCCGTCTCGTTCCGGTCACGGCTCCGACAAACGCCCGTGCCCCGCTACCCTGAAGCGGGCGACGGGGCACGGGGCCGGTTCGAAGGTGTGGTTCAGCTCCCGGTGGCGGAGCCTCCGCCCGACGACCCCAGCGAGCCGAGGTCCAGGCTGCCCGAGGGGGCGTCCGGCTTAGGGTTGACGACTACGGAGCCCGTCCCCTCCGAGGCCAGCAGCGCGCTGGTGCCGGCGAACTGGGCGGTCACGACCCGCTGGCCCGCCGTCGCGGGGGTCCAGCGCAGCGTGGCCACGCCGTCCGCGCCGACGGTAGCCGTGCCGATCACCACGTCGCCGTCAAGGAAGGTGACCGTGCCGCCGGCACGTGCCGGGGACACCCGGGCCCGGAGGGTCATCTCGTCGCCGACAATTCCGGGCGCGACCTCGTCGACCGTCGTACTCGACGCCACCGCACCCGGCTCCTGCGCAGCCACCGCGACAGTGCGGGAGCCCTCCGACCCGAGGACACCGTCGCGCCCCGAGAACACTGCGGTCACGGTGTGGTCGCCGACGCGCTCCGGCACCCAGAGGTAGTTGGCTCGGCCGTCCGCCCCGACCGGGGCGGTGGCCACCGCGACGCCATCGACGCGGAACTCGATGGTCCCGCCGGCGCCGAGCGGGCTGACCACTGCGGTGAGGGTCGCGCCCCGGCCGACCTGCGCCGCGGGCACGGGGGCCACCGTAGTGGTGGAGGAGACGTTGGGCGTCCCCACGCTCACGTTCTGCGTCGAGACGGCGCCGGCGTGCGTTCCTGTCTGGGCGAACCGCGCCTCGATGGCGTGAGTCCCGGTGACGGTGGGCGTCCACTGGATGGTCGCCGCGCCGCCGGAGACCTGGGCCTCGCCGATCTGCGTCCCGCCGTCGTGGAAGGTGACCCTCTGCCCGTCCGGGATGTTGGTGGCGGTCGCGGTGACCTCGACCGGCGTCCCGACGCGGGCACCGACGACGGGGGCGAGCGCCAGCGCGGTCTGGACGCGGTTCACGGTGATGGTCGGACCCGCGTTGAGGAACTCCTCATTGAGCGGAGCGAGGACGTTCCACTGGGTCCGGTTCCACTCGACGCCGCCGGTGCGCAGCTGCCCGGCGGCGCAGTTCACCGTGTAATCCGCCGTCACCGTGAGCGGCGGGTTCCACAGGGAGACGAGCGGGTTGTCCACCACCAGCGCGTCGTCCTGCACCTCGACCTCGCTCGGGTTCGACACCTGGGTGTAGGTGTCGCCCCCGACCGTCCACGAGACCGTCCCCGGCACGAGGTCGAGGCAGGTGGGGTGCTGATCCCGGAACCAGGTGAGCATCCATGCGTTCGTGCTGTTGCGCTCGATCGTGTTGGTGAGGGTCACCCGGTCACCGTGGGTGACCACCCCCTGGCTTACGGTTCGCGTGAACTTCATCTGCTCGCTACCGCCGGTGGCCGAGACCGGCGCCGCCTGCGCCGTGGCCGATGTCACCACGACGAGCGCCGCGCCCGTCGCCATCACTGTGCCTGCCGCCGCGAGGCGACGCGCAATCCCGCTCGTCATGTTTCTCCTCGGAGTTCGTCGTTCCGTCCCGGCGGTGTCGCCGACCGGCGTGGGCCGTCCTCGCGGAGGCGGGGGATAAGGGCCCGACCCGCCCGACGATATGTCCGTTCCCACTTTTGCGCCACCCGCCCGAGAGTTTTACCTGCCGCGCCCCTGACAGCCTACTGACCTGCCTATCGAATCCGTCGTCCCCGCGCCTGCCACCCAGATCAAGTTCACGAGATCTTCGCCCGGAACAGTGTTTCCTTTCAACGAATCCTCAGTATCGTGAAGGCAGTCTCGCCCCCTCAGACCCGTCAGGAGCAACAATGACGACTCGGGAGATCGCCGCCCCCACGGCCCCCGCCACCACCACACGTCTCGCGCGCGCCCTCACCGCGCTGCTGTCGGCTTTCGCGCTGTTGCTCGGCCTGGCGCCGGCCGCCACCGCGCAGACGGGAGAGACGACGGCGATCGACCCGTTCAGGGTCACGCTCTCCGTCTCGGGCGATCTGCGACCCGGAGGCGAGGTGACGTACACGCTCAGGGCCACGAACACCGAGGTCATCGCCCTCAACACCACGCTGCACCACTACGGTGTGCGTGTCCCGTCGGGTTTCCAGTACCTGGGGGTCACCGGTGACCTCGACGGAGCCGTCTCCGATCTCGGTCAGGGGGTGAACTTCTACGGTGGCGATCCCGGCAGCAACACGGTGTGGGGTGGCGGTTCGCGCGAGGCCAAGTTCCGTTTCCGCATTCCGGCCGATGCGACCGGCGGCACCATCTACTCCGCCGGCGTCGGCATGGAGACCAAGCTCCTCTGGAACAGGGACTGGCACCACGTCAACAACCTGGTCTCCTTCACCGTCACGCCCGTCCAGTCGGCCACCCAGGTGACCGTCGCCCCGTCCGTCGCCCGGGTGGGCGAGCCCGTCACCCTCACCGCTAACGTCAGCGCGGTCCACGGCACCAACACGCCCACGGGTTCGGTCAGCTTCGCCGTCGACGGCCAGACCCTCACCGCCCCGGTCGTGAACGGTGTCGCCAGCACCACCGCGATCTTCGAAGCCACCGGCACCAAGCCGGTCACGGCCACCTTCACCCCGGCCAGCGGCACCGAGTGGCAGACCTCGGTCGGCACCGGCACGGTCAACGTCCAGTCCGAGGCCACGCAGACGCAGCTCACGCTCGACCCGGTGGCGATCCACGACGGCGACCAGATCACGGCCACCGCGCGCCTCACCCCGGCCGCGGCGACCGGACACGTCGTCTTCACCGTCGACGGCCAGACCCAGCGCATCCCGGTCACCGGCGGCGAGGCCCAGGCCACGTTCCAGCTCATCACCTCCGGTGAGAAGACCGTCCTCGCCGCGTTCGAGCCCGCCAACCCGGCTCGCTACACCACCAGCCAGGACGAGGAGACGGTCGCCGTCTCCGAGCTCACCACCACCATGACGGTCTCGGTGAACCCGTCCACGGCCACCGCCGGCGAGCAGATCGCGATCACCGCGGACATCACCCCGGAGGACGCCACCGGCACGGTGACCTTCGAGGTGGCCGGGCGCACCCTCACCGCACCGGTGGTCGACGGGAAGGCCACGGTTTATACCTCGCTCATCACCAAGGGCACGTACCCGATCACGGCCACCTTCACCTCCGACCAGCCCACCCGCTGGCTCGGTTCTGCGGGCACCGGTTCGGTGACGATCCAGGCGGAGGGCACCGAAACCGAGGTGACGGTCGATCCGGCCACCGTGGCCGTCGGCGGCGAGGTCACCCTCACCGCCCGGGTCACCCCGAGGACCGTGGACGGTGTGGTGACGTTCACCGTCAACGGGACCGAGTACCTCGCCGACGTGGTCGACGGCGTGGCCACCACGACGGTGCTCATGCCCGACGCTGGGGACGAGACGGTCCGCGCGGTCTTCACCCCCGCCGACACCGAGCGCTACGCGCCCAGCGAGGACTCGGCCACCATCACCGTGACCGGCACCGGCGGCGACGGCGGTGGGAGCGGCAGCCTCGGCTCGCTCACCGGCAGCCTCGGCAGCTGATCGACTCCGCGCCTGCGGGCACCGCACGAGCGGTGCCCGCAGGCGCACCACCCCTCACCACCGCACTTCACACAGGAGAAGCAATGTCCCCCACACCCGGCGGCACCACAGCCACCACGACCAGGCGGCGCCGCTGGCTGCGCTCGCTCACGGTGATCCTCTCGTCCCTCGCGTTGATTCTCGGCCTCGCACCGTCGGCGCACTCGCAAGCACTCCAGGTGTCTCCTCCCTCGAGTCTCAGTCATGATAAATTCGACTTCACGCAGGCGATCAACACTGGCGGCAGTAACTTCATCCCCGGCGGCACGGTGCAGGTGGACAACTCCGTGAAGTTCAACGGGTCCTTTACGCATCGCTGGTCCAACATCAGAAGGTGGGGCGTCATCACAGACCCCACCGGATTCGGTTACCAGTCCCACACGGGACAGTCGATGACGAACACGCGAGCATCCGGGAACTTCGTGGGAGGCGACCTGACTGATACACGGATCGACGATGACGAGACCCGCCGCTACCAGCTGAAGATGCGGATCCCGTCCAACGCGATGGGTGGGCAGCGCTTCAATCTCGGTCTGCAGGCCGAGGTCACCAACGACTGGAACGTGATCAACTACCCGAACAGGATCTGGTTCGTCCTCCCAGCCGTCGCCACCAACATCTCCCCGCTGACGTTCTCCCCTAACCCGGGCCGCCCGGGCGAACCGGTCACCGTCACCGCTCGGGTCAACGCGACCTACGGCACCAACACCCCGACCGGCACGGTCCGGTTCGTCGTCGAGGGCCAGACATACACGGCGACCGTCAACAACGGCGTGGCCACCGCGCAGATCACGCGCCCCACGGCCGGCACCAAGAGCGTCACGGCCACCTTCACCCCCGCCAACTCGGCGCAGTGGCAGACGTCCAACCGCACGAACTCCTACTCCCTCAACACGGAGACCACCGCCACCGACCTCACCCTGGACGAGGTCGAGGTGACCGCCGGCGGCACCGTCGAGGCGACGGCGTCAGTCTCCCCGACCACCGCGGTCGGCGACGTCCGGTTCTCGATCCCCGGCTACCCGGCGCAGACCGTACCGCTGGCCGGAGGCACGGCGTCGGCGTCGATCCCCGTCGACGCGGCCGGCTCGTACACGGTCACCGCCGAGTTTATTCCCGCCGACCCGGAGCGGTACACCACCAGCTCGGACACCGAGACCGTGAACGTCTCGGCCGAGCAGACGCAGACCTCCGTGACCGTCACGCCTGCCGAGGCGCTCGTCGGCCAGAACGTCACGATCACCGCCGCGGTCTCGCCCGCGGCGGCCGGCGGCACCATGACGTTCGAGGTCGACGGCGAGTCCGTGGTCGTTCCCGTCGTCGACGGTGAGGCGAGCCTCACCAGGCAGTTCGACGCCAACGGCGACTACCCGGTCACGGCGACCTTCACCCCGGAGAACCCCAGCCGGTACGCGGGCAGCTCCGGCACCGGCGTCGTCGCCGTCGGGCTGCAGGACACCGCCACCGTGCTCACGTTGGAGCAGCCGACCGTGACCGCGGGCGGCACCGTCACCGCGTCCGCACAGGTGTCCCCCGCCGGGGCCGCCGGCACCGTGACGTTCACCGTCGCCGGCCAGGAGCAGAGCGTCGCCGTCGACGCCGAGGGCCGCGCCAGCGCGCAGTTCCAGATCTACGAAGCCGGCGCCTACCTCGTGACGGCGGCGTTCGCGCCGACCAACACCGACCAGTACCGGCCCAGCTCCGACGAGGCCGGCGTCACGGTCGAGGTCGAGGGCACGGAGACCGAGGTCACCGTCGCCCCGACGGTCGCCCGCGTCGGTGAGCCCACCACCCTCACCGCGAACGTGACCCCGGCCGAGGCGGCCGGCACGGTG
>NZ_KV823749.1:11088-12961 GCF_001815995.1 Dietzia sp. HMSC21D01
ACCACCACCGACCTCACCCTCAGTGAGGTGGAGATGACGGCCGGCGGCACGCTCACCGCGACCGCCGCGGTCACCCCCGCCGGCGCCGTCGGCGACGTGGTGTTCACCGTGGCCGGGCAGACCCAGCGGGTCGCCCTCGCCGACGGTCAGGCGACCGCCGAGTTCCAGCTCGACGCCGCGGGCACCTACACGGTGACCGCCACCTTCGAGCCCACCAACCCGGCCCGCTACACCACCTCCACCGACTCCGAGACGGTGGCCGTGGAGACCGAAGGCACGGAGACCTCGGTCGAGGTCTCGCCGGTGCCTGCCCGGGCAGGCGAGCCCGCCACGCTGCGGGCGACCGTCTCCCCCGCCGAGGCTGCGGGCACGGTGACGTTCGAGGTCGACGGCCAGGAGTACACCGCCACCGTCACCGACGGCGTCGCGACCGCCGAGCACACCTTCACGGAGACCGGCACCTACCCGGTCACAGCCACATTCACCCCGGCCGACCCGGACCGCTACGGCTCCAGCACCGGCACCGCCAGCGCCACCGTCTCCGCGGAGGCCACGGCGACCGACGTCACCGTCACCCCGACGCGCGTCGTGGCCGGCGAGTCGGTCGAGTTCACCGCCACGGTGACCCCGGCGGACGCGGCGGGCACCGTCGACTTCACCCTCGACGGCGTCACCAAGACCGTCGCGGTGTCGGGCGGCGTGGCCGTGGCGACGTTCGACGTCACCTCGGCCGGCGAGAAGACGGTGACGGCGGAGTTCACGCCCACCAACCCGGAGCGGTTCACCGCGAGCTCGGACACCGCCACCTTCAACTCGATCGCCAACGCCACGTCCACCGAGCTCTCCGTGAGCCCGGTCTCGGCGCGGGCCGGCCAGGAGGTCGTCCTCACGACCACCGTCACGCCGGGCGACGTGGCGGGGACGGTGCTCTTCGAGGTCGACGGCCAGGAGTACACCGCCACCGTGACCGACGGCGTCGCGACCGCGCGGCACACGTTCGACACGACGGGCGAGCACACCGTGCGCGCCACGTTCACGCCGACGGACACGGAAGCCAACTCCCCGAGCAGCGACGTCGCCACCGTCGTCGTGAGCGCGGAGGCCACCACCACCCAGGTCACCGTCGACCCGGTCCGTGCGGTCGCCGGTGAGTCGGTCACCGTCACCGCGCGGGTCACTCCGGCCAACGCGGCCGGCACCGTCACCTTCGACTTCGGCGACGGCAGCGCGCCCGTCGAGGCCACGGTGAGCGGCGGCGTGGCCACGGCCACACACACGTTCGCCGAGGCCGGCGACTACGAGATCTCCGGGGAGTTCACCCCGGCGAACCCGCAGCGCTACACGGCCAGCGAGGACACCACCAACGTCTTCGTCACCCCGGAGCCGATCGAGCAGGCCGAGACCACGGTCACGCTCGAGCCGGTCACCGGCGCCGTCGCCGGACAGCCCGTGGACATCACCGCCACCGTCACCCCCGACGTGCCCGGCGAGGTCCACTTCACCATCGACGGCCGCACGATGGTCGTCCCGGTGACCGACGGCGAGGCCGTGCTCACGCACACCTTCGCCACCGACGGCGACCACCCGGTGCAGGCGGAGTTCGTCCCCGCCGACCGCGAGGCCTACGCCGGCAGCGTCGACACCGCCACGGTGACCGTCGCACCCGCTCCCGAGGAGCCGGGCGAGGAGCCCCCGATCACCGGCTCGATCGGCGACCTCTTCTTCTGGGTCCCCGGCACGCAGGGCACGCTGGGGTCGAACTCCGGCTCGCTCGGCAGCTCGCAGCCCTCGGCCAGCTCGCTGCCGACCCTGGAGTCGATCGGGAGCTGACACCGCCCGGATCGAGTGAGGCCCCCGTCCGAGAGGACGGGGG
>NZ_KV823750.1:0-604 GCF_001815995.1 Dietzia sp. HMSC21D01
GTGGAACGCTCTGAGGGTGTCGGTGTCGAGCGCCTCGACCGACTCCTCCGTGCCGATCACCGGGCGGGCGAGCGGATCGCGTCCCAGGGCCGCGGTGGCCACCAGCTCGCACGCGAGGTCCTCCGGATCGTCCGCCCGACCCGCCAGTTCGTCGAGCACCACGTCGCGCTCCACCTCGACGTCCTCCGGGTCGCAGGACCCGTTGGCCACCACGTCCACCAGGACGTCGACGGCGGTGTCCAGCCCCTCGGCGGGGACCTGGACGTGGTAGCACGTGTGCTCGCGCCCGGTGTAGGCGTTGAGGTCGCCCCCGAGCAGGTCGATCCGCTCGGACAGCTCGCGCCCGGACGCGGTGGTCGTGCGTTTGAACAGGACGTGCTCGAGGAAGTGGGCCGCGCCGTGCTCGTCGGGGCCCTCGTCCGCCGACCCGGCGCCTATCCAGATGCCGACCGCGGCGGTGTGGCACCACGGGAGTTCCTCGGTCACCACTCTGACGCCGGGGATCGTCCGGTCCACGCGGATCTCTGGGTTCACGGCCCTCCATCGTCGGTCTGCTTCTCGCGGCTCGAACGAACGAGGCACGCACCCCGCGCGGGGTGCGTGC
>NZ_KV823751.1:0-270 GCF_001815995.1 Dietzia sp. HMSC21D01
AGCTACCGAGCTGCTCCACCCCGCGTCGATCATCCGGGCGATACCGGGTGACGTGAGACCGTCCGGCGGTCGAGTGGTCTCCCTCTCGGCTCCGCTTCGGTCAGGTACGACCTTAGCAAAGAGCGACCGCGAACCACGAATCGGCCGGGGGCGCCGATGCCGTGCGGAGCGATGCCGTCCGGAGCGATGCCGTCCGAACGACGAAGGGCCCCTCCGTGAGGAAGGGCCCTTCGTCGTGCACGTGGTAGCGGGGACAGGATTTGAACCTGC
>NZ_KV823751.1:290-5847 GCF_001815995.1 Dietzia sp. HMSC21D01
CGCTGAATCACTGTCAACTTGTGGAACTCAAGACTAACCCGGTGGCCGCGCCGGACGGGGTTCCTCCCGAAACGAGCTCAGGCCCGGCTCCCTGAGGGAACCGGGCCTGAGTGCGTGGTAGCGGGGACAGGATTTGAACCTGCGACCTCTGGGTTATGAGCCCAGCGAGCTACCGAGCTGCTCCACCCCGCGTCGATTGCATCTATGACACTACGTGCCACTGAACCGACAAGGCAAATCGGCCGGCCGTACGACGACGCCCGGGCCGGTCACACGGAGAGACCGGCCCGGGCGGACGGAGTCGGGTCGTCAGTTGCCGTTGCCGAGCGCCTGGTAGGCGTCGACGGCGGCCTGCAGGTCCTCGAGCGCCTGCCCGAGATCGGAGAGGTCTCCCCCGCTCTGGGCCGAACGGACGGCGTTCAACGCCTCGTTGAGCTCGCGCACCGCGGCTTCACGGGAGGCCTCGTCGCCGCCACCACCGCCACCGCCGGCCGCGGGTGAGGACGGGCGGGGGGCCGTGCCCTCGGCGGGCCGCGACGTGCCGCCCTCCGCCTGGGCCTCGGCCTGACCGGTCTCGTCGATCCGCACGGTGTCGGGATCCGTCTCGATACCGACCTGCTGCAGCGCCTCGTACAGGGTGGGCGCGTACCCGACCGCGCGGTCGTAGCTCACCATCACGCGCAGCAGACGCGGGAACGCGGAGTCCTGGTCCTTGCGCTGCGTGTAGATCGGCTCGACGTACAGCACCGAGTCCCCGGCCAGCGGCAGCGCCAGAAGGTTGCCCTCGGTGATTTCCGCCGTCTCACCCCACAGGCGACGGTCCTGGGCGATCGCCGGCGAGGCGATCATGATGTCCTGCGCCTGGTTCGGGCCCTGCGCCAGCGGCTCGGTGCGCCGCTGCACGCGCACGGTGATCTCGCCGTACGTCTCCGGGTCCGAGCTCGCCGACATGTGCGCGGCGAGGAACTCGCGCTCGTACCCGCGGAACGCGGAGATGAGCTGGAACGAGGGCTCGTCGGACTCCGGGTCCGTCGGGTCCGAGACCACCACGTAGTACGGCGGCTGGCTCGGGCCGTCGCGGTCCACGGTCTGTGCCCCGGCCGGGCCACCCGCGGTCCCGGGAGCGGGGGCGGTGCCGGGCCCGGCCGCGGGCGGGGTCTGCGGGTTCTGGATGGACGAGGTCACCGTCGGGTCGGACGGCACCGACCAGAAGGCGTCGTTCGTGAAGAACTGACCCGGATCGTCGACCTGGTACTTGGCGAGCAGCTCGCGCTGCACCTTGAACAGGTCCTCGGGGTAGCGCAGGTGCTCGGAGAGCTCCTCGGAGATCGCGTCACGCGGCTGCACGATGCCCGGCAGGGCCTTCATCCACGTCTGCAGCACCGGGTCGGACTCGTCGAACGCGTACAGGTCCACCGTGCCGTCATAGGCGTCGACGGTGGCCTTGACCGAGTTGCGGATGTAGGAGACCTCCTCGTCCGGCAACACGCGGCCGCTGCCGTCGCTCAGGGAGTCCGAGGTCATGGCCTCCAGCGAGCTGAGCTCGGCGTACGGGTAGGTCTTGAGCGTCGTGTAGCCGTCGACGATCCACTTGATGCGCCCGTCGATCACCGCCGGGTACGTGTTGGTGTCCGTGGTCAGCCACGGGGCGACCTTCTGCACGCGGTCACGCGGGTCGCGGTCGTAGAGGATCTTCGAGTCGTCACCGATGAGGCTCGACAGCAGGATGTTCCGCTCGGCGAACTTCAACGCGTACGCGATCCGGTTGACCCACCCGCCGATCGGCACACCGCCTGAGCCGGTGTAGGTATACTGCTCGGCGTCGGTGTCGTACTCACGGGGGCCGTCGCCGTTGTCGCCGACGATCGCGTAGTCGGGATCCGACTGGGCGATGAGCTCACCGAAGTAGATCCGCGGCTGCGTGACCGGGATCATCATGTCCTCGCCGTTGTTGATCGCGTCGAGGTCCGAGACCTGGTAGTTGGGCAGGCCACCGCGGTCCGAGCCCGCGTCGTCGGCGATCTCGTTGACGCGGTTCGCGGGAGCGGCCACGAAGCCGTTGCCGTGGGTGTACACGGTGTGGCGGTTGATCCAGTCGCGCTGGTTGGCCTGCAACGACGCCGGGTTGAGCTCGCGCGCGGCCACGAGAAAGTCCTGCATCTCGCCGTCGATCGTGTACCGGTCGATGCTCAGGGTCTCGGGGAAGCCGTAGAAGTTGCGCAGCTGCTGCTGCTGGGTGAAGGTCGGCGCCAGGACGTTGGGGTCGAGCACGCGGACGTTGGACAGCGTCGTGATGTCCGAGGCGGCCTCGCGGGGGTTCGGGTCGGCCGAACCCCAGTTGTCGATGTAGGTCACCCGGTCGTCACCGATGTCGTAGGCGGCGCGCGTCGCCTCGATGTTGCGGGCGATGTACTCCCGCTCCTTCTCGGCGCGGTTGGGGTTGACCGAGAACTGCTCGACGGCCAGCGGCCACGCCGACCCCACCACGAGGGCGGAGAACAGGAGCAGGACCGTGGCCAGCGCGGGGATCCGCAGGTCCCGGATGACGATGGCGGAGAAGAACGCGACCGCACACACCAGGGCCACCGAGAACATGAAGATCTTGGCCGGCATGAGGGCGTTGACGTCGGTGTAGCTGGCGCCAGTGAACGTGGCGTTCTCGCTGAACAGCAACTCGTACCGGTCGAGCCAGTACGCCGCCGCCTTGGCGAGGACGAACAGGCCCGCGAGGCTCACCAGCTGGATGCGGGCCGCCCGGGTCAGCGCACCCTCCCGGGCGCCGGGCCGGAGGCCGCCGAAGATGTAGTGCGTGAAGAGGTTGGCCAGGAACGCCAGGACGATGGCGATCATCAGCCACGTGACGATCGCGCGCCACATCGGCAGCTCGAACGCGTAGAAGGAGATGTCGAGCCCGAACTGGGGGTCCGTCTCACCGAACGGCGTCGAGTTGAAGAACGCGAGCACCGTCTGCCAGCCGGTCTGCGCGACCGACCCGGCCAGGATCGCCAGCACGGCCGGGATCCAGAACACCGTCCGGCCGGGCGAGGCACCCATGGCCGCGCGGTACCGGGCCAGCGCGTCCGGCATCCCCGGCTGCGTGAGGAACACGGGGCGGGCGCGGTAGGCCAGCATGATGCCGGCGGTCACCGCCAGCCCCACCAGGAGCGCCACCACGACGAACACCCCGAGCCGCGTGAGCAGTTCGGTGCGGAACACGCTCGAGGCGTCGACGCTGCCGAACCAGAGCCAGTCCGTATAGGCCGTGTTCAGCCTCGGCAGGACCTGGATCAGGAGGATGAGGACGACGACGGCGACGGCGACGGCCCGACCGCGACGCGAGATCGCGATTGGCCGACCGGGGGGGTTACCGGGTGGGCGGACGGACACCTGGGATGCTCCTGCACTGCTGGGGCGGACATGCTCGTGGGCCCCACCTTACGGAAAACCCCGCCTCAGCCGCAGGTCGGTGGCCGCCCCCCGGAAGCGGCCGTCTCCAGCGCCTCCACCGCGCCGCCCAGTGTCGACACCTCGATGAGCCGGATGCCCTCGGGAGGGTCCTGCACAGCCTCCGCACAGTTGGCGGCGGGAACGAGGAACTCGCTCGCCCCGGCCTCGTGGGCGGCCCGGATCTTGTGCCGGATGCCGCCGATCGACCCGACCGTCCCGTCGGGCAGGATCGTCCCCGAGCCCGCGACCCGCGCCCCCCCGGTCGTCTCCCCCGGTGACAGCTTGTCCACGATCGCCAGCGCCAGCACCAGGCCCGCCGAGGGGCCGCCCACACCCGGATCCACCGTGATGTCCACGTCGGTGCCGTCCGCCGGGGAGTCACCGACCAGGATGCCCAGCCGGCCCTGGTCTGGATCGCCGTCCGGCCCGGCCGGCTGCAACCTCGTCGTCGTCGACCCCTCCCGGCCGTCCCGGGTGTACCCGATCGTGATCTCATCCCCCGCTCGGCGCTCGCCGACCCGCTCGACCACGGACGTGGCGTCCTCGACCGGCTCCCCGTCGATCGACGTCAGCACGTCGCCCTCCTCCAGACGCCCGGCGACCGCGCCGTCGGGCTCCACACCCTCGACGCGGGGCTGCATCGGGATCCCCAGGTGGCGGTAGGCGGCCGCCTCGGCCGAGTTCTCCGACCCGACCATCTGCGCGGCGTTGGACTCACGCACCTCGTCGCGCGACCGGTCCGGCGGGAACACCTGGTCCCGCGGCACGACGACCTGCGCAGGGTCCAGCCAGAAGCGCGCCGCGTCGACCAGGGTGAGACGGTCCCGCACCGCCACCGTCGTCATGAGCAGCGACCCCGCGGTCTCGTCGGCCGGCCTGCCGACCACGTCGATCACCGGGACCCGCTCGACCTCACCGTTCTCGGTCTCCACCTCAGCCGTCCCGAAAGTGTCATAAGTGGGCCCCGGGCCCATCGACACCAACGGGACGGTGGCCGATGTCGCCAGGACGAGCAGCAGGACCGCCGGCACCAGCGCGGCGAGGACGGTTAAGAGGCGGCGGCTCACGGGGGCAAGGGTAGTCCGCGCCCGGCCGCCACCGCGTCGCGGCCGAACCCCGCACCCCTGCACGCTGTACCGTTGTGGCATGAACCAGCCCTTCGGTTTCTCCGCCTCCGACGACGACGGGCGCGACGACGACCGGGACCGTAATCCCGGCGGATCGGGCGGCGCCGGTGGCCCCGGTGGCCCCGGCGGATTCGACCCCTCGCAGTTCGGCAACCTCGGCCAGATGCTCTCCCAGTTCGGGCAGATGCTCGGGTCCATGGGATCGGCCATGTCCGGCCCCGGCAGCTCTGGCCCCGTCAACTACCAGCTGGCGCGGACGGTCGCCCTGCAGGCGCTCGGCCGCACGCCCGTGATCACCGACTCCTCGCGCACGGCCGTCCAGGAGTCCGTCCGCCTCGCCGAACTGTGGCTCGACGACACCACCCTGTTCCCCTCCGGCGTCCACCGCACCGAGGCGTGGACCCCGCAGCAGTGGGTCGAGCAGTCGCTGCCCACCTGGGAGAAGATCTGCACCCCGGTCGCCGAGCAGATGAACTCGGCCACCAAGGGCGCCATGCCCGAGGAGGCCCGCCAGCTCGCCGGCCCGCTGCTCGGCATGCTCGACCAGATGGGCGGCATGGGCTTCGGCATGCAGCTCGGTCAGGGACTCGGCAAGCTCGCCCCGGCCGTCCTCTTCTCCTCCGAGGTGGGCATCCCGTTCGGCGACGACGGGGTGGCCGCCCTCTCGCCCGCCGCGATCGACGCGTTCGCCGACGAGCTGGAACTGCCCCGCCAGGAGGTCGTCGTGTTCCTCGCCGCGCGCGAGGCCGCCCACCTGCGACTGTTCTCCGGCGCGCCCTGGCTGCGCGCCCGCTTCCTCGCCACCGTCGACGAGTACGCGCGCGGCATCCGCGTCGACACCTCCGGGCTCGACGACCTCGCCTCCGGGCTGGACCCGTCGATGCTCCAGGACCCGGCCAAGCTGCAGGAACTGCTCTCCGGCGGCGCCGGTGCGATCGGCCCCAAGGTCACCAACGTCAACGAGGCGGCCCTCGGCCGCCTCG
>NZ_KV823751.1:5867-7166 GCF_001815995.1 Dietzia sp. HMSC21D01
GGGAGACACTCCTCGCCCTCGTCGAGGGCTGGGTCGACGCCGTGGTCACGGCCGCCGTCGGCGACCGGCTCCCCAGCGCCGACAAGCTCCGCGAGATGTGGCTGCGCCGCCGCGCCACCGGCGGGGCCGCCGAGCAGGCCTTCGCCAGCCTCGTCGGGCTCGAACTGCGCCCGCGGCTCGCCCGCGAGGCCTCCGAACTGTGGCGCCGGGTCGGCGAGGCCGTCGGCATCGAACGCCGCGACGGTCTGTGGAGCCACCCCGACCTGCTGCCCGTCGGCGAGGACCTCGAGAACCCGGCCGCCGTGATCGACCGCCTCCTCGACGAATCGACCGGCGACTCCGGCGGCGTCGACGAGATCGAGCGGTTCCTCCGCGAGTCCGGCGGCGGGGACGGTGGGGACGACACCGGCTCCGAGGGGCCGCGCGACGCGGACTGACCCGTCTGACCGACCCCGGGCGGGGCCGGTCAGGGCGCGTCGACCTCGTCGTCGTCACCCTCGATCAGGTCACCCACTCCCTCGCCGGCCCCGTCGCCGCGAGCGTTTTCCGCACCCCCTGGCGCCCCCGCCGCGCCACGGAGGACCCGCGAGTACGCCTCGAGATAACCCATCGCGCGCTCGGCGCGCGGGAAGCGGCGCACCACCTCCCAGAACTCCGGCGGATGCCCGCCCGACACCACGAGGTGGGCCAGTTCGTGAACGAGGACGTAGTCCAGCACGTACGCCGGGACGTCCCGCAGCGCCTCGCTGATCCGGATCTCCCCCGACGCCGGAGAGCACGATGCCCACCGCGTGGTCATCGACGGCACCCACCGCACCGACGACGGCCGCGGGCACCCCTCCACCCACCGGTCCGACAACCCGGAGGCCCGCCGCATCAGATCCTCGTCCGAGGCCATCGGGCCCCGACGGCGGCCCGAGCGCGCCAGACGGCCCAGCATGTCCGAGACCAGGCGCCGCTCCTCGGTCCGGGGCAGACCCGCCGGCATGAGCACCACCACCGTCTCCCCCTCCACCCGCGCGGACACCGTCCGCTTGCGACGCCTCGACCGCCGGATCTCGATCCGCGGGTCGTCGGGGTCCGTGGGCAGTGCCGTCCGCGGGGCCGGGCCGCCGGGGGCGGTGTCCTCGGATCGGCCGGCGGGGCGAGGGGCTGACGGCACGCCGACCACGGTAGACCACCCGACGGCGCGGCCTCCCGGGCCGCCGTCCACACACCCGGCCCGCCCTCGCGAGCCTGTGGATAACCCCGCCGACGGGGCCGGGGCCCCGGTGATCGCGTGCCACGATGACACCTGTG
>NZ_KV823752.1:0-1085 GCF_001815995.1 Dietzia sp. HMSC21D01
CGTCGCGGGGGCGGCGACGACGATCCGGGGCGCGAGCGTGGGCGCGGGCGCGGGCGTGGGCGCACCGGGCGACTCGGGGAACGTGAGGTCCAGCAGGTGCCCGCGGCGCCCCACGCGGCTGGTGGCCACCCCCACGGTGCCCACCGACAGCTCGACGACCTCACCCATCTCGTCGCGCTCGACCAGTCGGCGGAGGGGGACGAGGTCTCTGGAATCCAGTCGCTCCAGGCTCGAGTGCGAGGCCAGCACCACCTCGTCGCCGAACGCGCACGTCGCGGTGTCGGAGGAGCGGGTGCGCTCGACGAAGCGGCGCCACAGCTCGCGGTCGTCCGCGCGGGCGGTGTCGACGTAGCGGGCCTCGATGTCGGCCACGACCTTGCGGACGAAGGGCGCGAACAGGCGTGATGCGTCCGCGCTCATGCCCGTCAGGTTGACCGCGCCCACCAGGCGTCGGGTGAGCGGGTCGATGATCGGGTGGCCGTAGCAGACGAAGTCGCGCAGGACCTCGGCGAAGTGCTGCTCACCGTGGATGAACACCCCGGCCCGCGTCTCCAGCGCCGTGCCGATGCCGTTGTTGCCCACGGCCTCCTCCGTGAGCGTGGCGCCGTCGTCGACGCCCCGCCGGAGCAGCATGCGGGAGATCCGCGCGTTGTCGCGGGCCGTCCTGATGACCCGGCCCTCGCGATCGGCCAGCACGAGGCTGGCGCCGGTGTCCCGCAGGACGGTGTCGAGCCCGTCCATCACCGGGCGCGCGGCCTCGGTCAGGCGGTGGGAGCGGGCGGCCTGCGGGTCGGGCGCCCCCGGCCGGGCGCTCTGCGGGGTCAGGCCGCTGAGCTCGGACCGACGCCACGCCAGGTCCAGCGGGTCCGCATCGGGCGAGGGGGACGGGTGGGCGGTCCGGGGCACGATCACCTCCGATAGGGCAGGGAATGTGATCTACATCATACGGCCCCGCTGGCGAACGTGCCGCCACGGCAGACCGGGGCCCCGCGCCCGGGTGGGGGGAGCCGTCAAGCGCGGCTCGCCGCGTGGGCCGGGTGGACGAGGTGGGAGGGGAGAGCGGCCGTCCGCGCCGCGGGCGGACG
>NZ_KV823753.1:0-669 GCF_001815995.1 Dietzia sp. HMSC21D01
CCCGGGTCGGTCATCGCTGGCGGACGAGGGAGTAGACCTCCATGGCACCCACCGCGAGGGGGACGATCGCGCAGAGGGCGACGGCCTCGACCACGCCCACGGCCCGGAGCGCCCCGGGGGAGAGGTCGACGTGCGGGAGGACCGACGCGGCCACGATGACCGCCGCGGCGACGGCCACCGCGGCCGGGACGACGACCCCCACCGGCGAGTCGACGGTCAGGCCCGCGCCCACCAGTACACCGGCGGTCAGCACGAGCGCCGAGATGAGCAGCACGGCGGTGTGGACCCGGTCGGCGTAGCCCAGCCCGCGCAGCACCAGCACCACGATGAGGACCAGCGCCAGCGGAGCCGACCAGCGGGTGGTGTCGCCGTCGCCGGTCAGGGACGTCAGCGACCCGGCGGTGCAGACCGCGCCGGCCGCGGCCAACAGGCCGGTGAGCCAGGACCGCGAGGTGAGGAACCGGTGCCGCAACACGCCCGGCGTGGGCAGGGGGCCGCGGGCCCTACCGCGCACGTCGTGGTCGATGTCCTCGAGGTCGCCGGCCTCGACGTCCTCGCCCGGGGCGGGCACCGGCGGGATGGGGATGCGGGCGGCCCAGACGGCGATCCGCGGGGCCGCGGTGAGCACGAGGAGCCCGACGAGCACGGCACCGGCGCCCACCGCGGGGG
>NZ_KV823754.1:0-1246 GCF_001815995.1 Dietzia sp. HMSC21D01
TCCTGGTGGGGAGCGGCGACAACGGCGGGGACGCCCTGTACGCGGGCTCGATCCTCCGGGGCCGCGGGTGTCGCGTGGAGGCCGTTCTGCTGAGCCCGGACCGGGTGCACGAACGCGGTCTCGCCGCCCTGCGTCGCGCCGGCGGGCGGGTGCGCGGCGCGGAGGCCGGGGGCTCCGACGTACCCGTTCCCGATGTCGCCGTCGACGGCGTGGTGGGTCTGAACGGTAGGGGACCGCTGCGCGACCAGGCGGCGCGGATCGTCGAGGGCATGGTCGCGGCCGGCGTGCCGTGGGTGGCGGTGGACCTGCCCAGCGGGATCGACGCCGACACGGGAACTGTCCACGAGCCGCACGTGCGGGCGACGCTTACCGTCACCTTCGGGATGCTGCGCCGCGCGCACCTGCTCGCCTCGCCGGAGTGCGGCAGCGTCGAGCTGGTGGACATCGGCCTGACCGAACCGCCGGCCGGGCCGGCGGCCGTGCGGTGCCCGGACCCCGCCGAGGTGGGGCGCCACTGGCCGGTGCCGGGGCCCGACGACGACAAGTACACGCAGGGCGTGGTCGCGGTGCGCGCCGGGTCCGAGCGGTATCCGGGCGCGGCGGTGTTGTGCGTGTCGGCGGCGGTGGCGGCCACGTCCGGGTTGGTGCGGTACGTGGGGTCGGGGGCGGACGCGGTGCTCGCCGCCCGCCCCGAGGTGGTGTGCCACCCGACGGTCGCCGACGCGGGGCGTGCCCAGGCGTGGATCGTGGGGCCCGGCGGTGGGACGGGGCCGGACGCGGTCGCGGACGTCGACGCGGCCCTCGCGGAGGGGCGACCGACGGTGCTCGACGCGGATGCCCTCACCTGTGTGGCCGCCCATCCGGTCCTGCTGCGGAGCGCCACCGCTCCGGTGCTGCTCACCCCGCACGCCGGCGAGTTCGACCGGCTCACCGGCGGGTGGGACCGCGGCGACCGCCCCGGCGCGCTGCGCCGGTACGTCGCGGGTCTGCGGGACCGTGGGATCGAGGCGACGGTGCTGCTCAAGGGGCGTGTCACCCTGGTCGACGACGGCGAGACGACGTTCGCGGTGGACTCCGGTTCCTCGTGGGCCGCGACGGCCGGTTCGGGAGATGTGTTGGCCGGGATCGTGGGCGCGTTGCTCGCGAGCGGCAGGGCGGTGCACGGATCTCCGGCGCGGCCGGCGGTCGAGGCGGTCACGGTGCACGGGGAGGCAGCGCGCCGGGCGGCGCACCGGCACACCGTGGG